>NZ_JBFAPK010000004.1:0-30538 GCF_040676675.1 Micromonospora sp. NPDC049559
CCGGCGGCGGCGAGGCTGGTGGCGAGGGCGTGTACGTGGCGTCCGAGTCCGCCGACGAGTACGGGCGGGTACTCCCAGGAGAGCATCAGCACCCGGCGCTTGCCGTCCTCGGACCCGCCCGGCAGGGGCGGCAGACCGTGGTGGGACCGGGAGGTGGGGATGGGGCGGCAGGCGGTGCCGTCCGGGTTGATCGAGGCGCTTACGGGGTGGTCACCGACCCGTCGGGTCGTCACAGGCGTGTCTCCATCCAGGCAGGGGTTTACGCGCCGGCAGCAGCGACGGCGGAACAGGGGGTAAGGGGTGGCCGAGAGACCGGGCTGGTGCGCCCGCCGCGGTGCCCCCGCGTCGCGCGCCCACTCAAGGAAAAGGTATGTGGGCGGCGGTTGCATCCCGGAAAAGGCCAAAGTGACCGAAGACACCTGGACGCCCCGCGCGCTGGACGGGCGGGGCGGAAGGCGGCCGGAAAGGATGGATTGAAGCCGGCGCCGGCGGGGCATATCCGGCGGGCGCCGCCGGCCTCCGCCCGCCGTCGGACCGGGCCTCCGGCACTACCCGGGGGCCGGCCGGGCCCGGGGAGGGGCCGGCCGGGCGAGGAGACCGGAACGAGGGAGCGGCATGCAGGTCTGGCCAGGTGAGCGCTATCCGCTGGGTGCGACGTACGACGGGACCGGCACCAACTTCGCGATCTTCTCCGAGGTGGCCGAGGCGGTGGACCTCTGCCTCTTCGACGAGTGGGACCTCGGGGCGGAGCGCCGGGTCCGGCTCCAGGAGGTCGACGCCTACGTGTGGCACGCGTACCTGCCCGGGGTCGGGCCGGGGCAGCGGTACGGGTTCCGGGTGCACGGCCCGTACGACCCCGGGCAGGGGCTGCGCTGCAACCCGAACAAGCTGCTGCTCGACCCGTACGCCAAGGCGATCGACGGCGACGTGGTCTGGGACCCGGCGGTCTACGGCTACGAGCTGGGCGACCCGGACCGGATGTCCACGGCCGACTCGGCCCCGTACGTGCCAAAGGCGGTCGTGGTCAACCCGTACTTCGACTGGGGCAACGACAGGCCGCCGCGGATCCCGTACCACCGTTCCGTGATCTACGAGGCGCACGTGAAGGGGCTGACCAAGCGGCACCCCGACATCCCGGAGGAGCTGCGCGGCACGTACGCCGGGATCGGCCACCCGGCCATGGTCGAGCACCTGACCCGGCTCGGCGTGACCGCGCTGGAGCTGATGCCGGTGCACCAGTTCGTGCACGACCACCGCCTCGCCGACCTCGGGCTGAGCAACTACTGGGGCTACAACACGATCGGTTTCTTCGCCCCGTACCACGGCTACTCCGCCACCGGGCGGCTCGGCCAGCAGGCCCAGGAGTTCCGGGGCATGGTCAAGGCGCTGCACGCCGCCGGGATCGAGGTGATCCTGGACGTGGTCTACAACCACACCGCGGAGGGCAACCACCTCGGCCCGACGCTGGGCTTCCGGGGCATCGACAACGCCGCCTACTACCGGCTCTCGGAGGAGGACCGGCGCTACTACGTCGACTACACCGGCACCGGCAACAGCCTGAACATGCGCAGCCCCCAGGCGCTCCAGCTGATCATGGATTCGCTGCGCTACTGGGTGCAGGAGATGCACGTCGACGGCTTCCGCTTCGACCTGGCCGCGACCCTGGCCCGCGAGTTCTACGAGGTCGACCGCCTCTCCACCTTCTTCGAGGTGGTCCAGCAGGACCCGGTGGTCAGTCAGGCGAAGCTGATCGCCGAGCCGTGGGACGTCGGACCCGGCGGCTACCAGGTCGGCAACTTCCCGCCGCTGTGGACCGAGTGGAACGGCAAGTTCCGCGACACCGTCCGCGACTTCTGGCGCGGCGAGCCGGCAACCCTGGCCGAGTTCGCCTCGCGGATCTCCGGCTCCGCCGACCTCTACCAGGACGACGGCCGCCGCCCGTTCCACAGCATCAACTTCGTCACCTGCCACGACGGCTTCACCCTGGCCGACCTGGTCTCGTACAACGACAAGCACAACGAGGCCAACGGCGAGGAGAACCGGGACGGCGAGGGCTACAACCGGTCCTGGAACTGCGGGGTCGAGGGGGAGACCGACGACGCGGAGGTGCTCGCCCTGCGGGCCCGCCAGCGCCGCAACTTCCTCGCCACCCTGCTGCTTTCGCAGGGCGTACCGATGCTCGGGCACGGCGACGAGCTGGGGCGTACCCAGCACGGCAACAACAACGCCTACTGCCACGACAGCGAGCTGACCTGGGTGGACTGGGAGCGTACCGACGAGCAGCTGCTCGACTTCGTCCGTACGCTCACCGAGTTCCGGGCCCGGCACCGGGTCTTCCAGCGGCGCCGCTTCTTCACCGGCCTGACGGTGGAGACCCGGCACGCCGGTGCCCCCCTGCCAGACCTGGCCTGGTTCACCCCGGACGGGCGGGAGATGACCGGGGACGACTGGGGCAACGACTTCGGCCGGGCCGTGATGCTCTTCGTCAACGGGGAGGGGATTCGCGAGCGCGGCCAGTACGGCCAGCGCCACGTCGACTCGTCCTTCCTGCTCTGCTTCAACGCCCACGACGCCCCGCTGGACTTCGTGGTCCCGGCCGGCGAGTACGGCCAGAAGTGGGAGCGGGTGATCAGCACCGCGGAGCCGGGTCCGGAGGACGCCCGGGTGGTCGCCGCCGGCGCCGGCATCCGGGTGCCGGACCGCTCGCTGCTGGTCCTGGAGAGGACGGTGTGAGGTGACCGGTCCTGAAGCCGCGGCGGGCGCCCCGCCGGGTGGTCCGCACCCGGCGACGCCCACCCCGCCGGACGCTCCCAAGCCGGCGACGCCCACCCCGCCGGGCGGTCGGCACCCGGCGGCGGGCCGGGGAGTTCCGGTCCGCGCCACCTACCGGGTGCAGGTGCGGCCCGGCTTCGACCTGGACGCCACCGCCGGCCTCGCCGAATACCTCGCCGACCTCGGGGTGAGCCACCTCTACAGCGCCCCGCTGCTGACCGCCACCCCCGGCTCGGCCCACGGCTACGACGTCGTCGACCACCGCGCCGTCAACCCCGAGCTGGGCGGCGAACCGGCCCGGCGGCGCCTGGTGGCGGCCCTGGCCGGGGCGGGACTCGGCCTGGTCGTCGACATCGTGCCGAACCACGCCGGGGTGGCCGTACCGGCGGCGAACCCGGCCTGGTGGGACGTGTTGCGCCGGGGACGCGGGTCGGCGTACGCGCACTGGTTCGACATCGACTGGTCCCGGGGGCGGCTGCTGATCCCCGTACTGGCCGACGACCCGGGGGCGCTGGACGACCTCAAGGTCGTCGAGGGCGAGCTGCGCTACCACGAGCACCGCTTCCCGCTGGCCGAGGGGACCGGCGACGGTACCGCCCGCGAGGTGCACGACCGGCAGCACTACGAGCTGATCTCGTGGCGGCGCGGCGACGCCGAGCTGACGTACCGGCGCTTCTTCGCCGTCTCGGACCTGGCCGGGCTGCGGGTGGAGGACCCCGAGGTCTTCGCGGCGACCCACGCCGAGGTGCTGCGCTGGGTGGCGGCCGGCGAGGTCGACGGCATCCGGGTCGACCATCCCGACGGGCTGCGCGACCCCGCCGGCTACCTGGACCGGCTGCGCGCCGCCGCCCCGTCGGCCTGGCTGGTGGTGGAGAAGATCCTGGAGTACGGCGAGGAGCTGCCGGACTGGCCGGTCGACGGCACCACCGGGTACGACGCCCTCGCACAGGTCGGCGGCCTCTTCGTCGACCCCTCGGCCGAGGCCGCCTTCACCGCCCTGGACACCCGGATCTGCGGCCGGCCCACCTCCTGGCCCGAGCTGACCCGCCGGACCAAGCTCTGGGCCGCCACCCGGCTGCTCGCGGCCGAGCTGGCCCGGCTGGCCCGGCTCGCGCCGGAGCTCGACGGCCCGGTGGCGAGCGCGGCCCTGGCCGAGCTGGCCGCCAACTTCCCCGTCTACCGGGGCTATCCGCCGCACGGGTCCCGCCACCTGGCCCGCGCCCGCGCCGAGGCCGGCCGTCGCCGCCCCGACCTCGTCGTCGCGCTGGACGCGCTCGTCGCCCGGCTGCGCGACCCCGCCGACGAGCTGTCCCGGCGGTTCCCGCAGTTCACCGGCGCGGTGATGGCCAAGGGGGTGGAGGACACCGCGTACTACCGGTGGAGCCGGTTCGTGGCGCTCAACGAGGTCGGCGGCGCGCCGGCCCGGTTCGGCGTACCGGTCGAGGAGTTCCACCGGGCCGCCGCCGCCCGGCTCACCCGCTTGCCGACCGGCATGACCACGCTCGCCACCCACGACACCAAGCGCGGCGAGGACGTCCGGGCCCGGCTCGCGGTCCTGGCCGAGCTGCCGGACACCTGGTCCACGGCGGTACGCCGCTGGCTGGCCGCCGCGCCGCTGCCGAACCCGGCGTTCGCGCACCTGCTCTGGCAGACCGTGGTGGGGGTCTGGCCGATCGAGCGGGACCGGCTGCACGCCTACGTGGAGAAGGCGGCCCGGGAGGCGGCGGACGCGACGAGCTGGGCCGATCCGGACGTGGCGTACGAGCGGGCGCTGCACGCCGTGGTCGACCGGCTGTACGACGACGAGTGGCTCCACGCCGAGGTGACCCGCTTCGCCGCCGCGCTCACCCCGTACGGCTGGTCCAACTCGCTCGGGCAGAAGCTGGTGCAGCTGACCATGCCCGGCGTGCCGGACACGTACCAGGGGACCGAGCTGTGGGACAACTCCCTGGTGGACCCGGACAACCGCCGCCCGGTCGACTTCACCGCCCGGCGGGAGCTGCTGCGCCGCCTCGACGACGGCTGGCTGCCGCCGATGGACGCGACCGGCGCGGCGAAGCTGCTCGTCGTCTCCCGGGCGCTGCGGCTGCGCCGGGACCGGCCCGAGCTCTTCACCGGGTACCGGCCGGTGCCGGCGCACGGCCCGGCCGCCGAGCACGTGGTCGCCTTCGACCGGGGCGGCGCCATCACCGTCGCCACCAGGCTGCCCGTGCGGCTGGCCCGCTCCGGTGGCTGGCGCGGCACCTCGCTGTCACTGCCCGTTAACGATGTGACCGAGGTGTTCACCGGGAAGGTCTACAGTGATTCTCGGCTCTCCGTGGCTGACCTGCTCGATCGATATCCGGTCGCGCTGCTCGTACCGACCAACTGACCGTCGCCGGACATGACCCAGCGTGACAAGAACCGGGCAACCCCCGGGATGGCCCGGACCATCGGGCAACCGAGCAAGCCCGTCCATCGGGAAACCGCGAAGACCCGCGGAGGCAGTGTGCGCCACGAGGAGAGGCCGATGACCGAGTTCGCCGTCTGGGCGCCCGAGGCGGGCCGGGTGCGGCTGCGGCTGGCGGACGGGCCGGACCGCGAGATGACCGGGGACGGGGACGGCTGGTGGCGTGCCACGGTCGCCGGCGCCGGTCCCGGCACCGACTACTGGTTCCTGCTCGACGACGACGACCGCCCGCTGCCCGACCCGCGCTCGGCCTGGCAGCCGGCCGGCGTGCACGGCCCGAGCCGGGTCTACGACCACGGCGCCTTCGCCTGGACCGACCAGGGCTGGACGGGGCGCCAACTGCCCGGCAGCGTCCTCTACGAGCTGCACGTCGGCACCTTCACCCCGGGCGGCACCTTCGACTCGGCCATCGAGCGCCTCGACCACCTGGTCGAACTCGGCGTCGACCTGGTCGAGCTGCTGCCGGTCAACGCCTTCAACGGGGCACACAACTGGGGGTACGACGGCGTCTGCTGGTTCGCCCCGCACGAGGCGTACGGCGGTCCCGACGGCCTGAAACGGTTCGTCGACGCGGCACACGGCCGCGGGTTGGGGGTGGTGCTCGACGTCGTCTACAACCATTTCGGGCCCTCCGGGGCCTACGCGCCGCTGTTCGGGCCGTACCTGGCCGACGGCAGCAACGCGTGGGGCCGGTCGGTCAACCTCGACGGCCCGCACTCCGACGAGGTACGCCGCTACGTCGTGGACAGCGTGCTGGCGTGGCTGCGCGACTACCACGTCGACGGACTGCGGCTGGACGCCGTGCACGCGCTGGTCGACCGCCGGGCCGTACCGCTGCTGGAGGAGTTGGCGGTCGAGGTGGAGAACCTCTCCACCCACCTGGGCCGGCCGCTGTCGCTGATCGCCGAGTCGGACCTCAACGACCCCCGGTTGATCACTCCGCGCGAGGCGGGCGGGCTGGGCCTGGACGCGCAGTGGAACGACGACGCCCACCACGCGCTGCACACCCTGCTCACCGGCGAGCGGCAGGGCTACTACGCCGACTTCGGCTCGATGCAGTGCCTCTCCGACGTGCTCACCGGCGCGTTCTTCCACGCCGGCACCTGGTCCAGCTTCCGGGGCCGTACCCACGGCCGGCCGGTCGACCGGCAGCGCACGGCGGGGCACCGTTTCGTGGCGTACCTGCAGAACCACGACCAGATCGGCAACCGGGCCCGGGGCGACCGCATCTCGGCGACGCTCTCGCCGGGGCTGCTGCGGGTGGGCGCGACCCTGCTGCTGACCGCGCCGTTCACCCCGATGCTCTTCATGGGCGAGGAGTGGGGCGCCAGCACGCCCTGGCAGTTCTTCACCAGCCACCCGGAGCCGGAACTCGCCAGCGCCGTGGCCGACGGGCGGCGGCGGGAGTTCGCGGCGCACGGGTGGCCGCCCGGCGAGGTGCCGGACCCGCAGGACCCGGAGACCTTCGTCCGGTCCCGGCTGGACTGGGCCGAGCGGGACCGGCCCGGTCACCGCGAGACGCTGGACTTCTACCGCCGGTTGATCGCCCTGCGCAAGCGCCGCCCCGAGCTGTCCGACCCCCGGCTCGACCGGGTCGAGGTCTCCCACGGCGACCACTTCGTGCTGGTACGCCGCGGCCGCTGCCTGGTCGCCGCGAACCTGGCCGGCAAGCCGCAGCGGATCACCGTGCCGGACGTGGTCCGTTCGGTGCTGCTCGCCACCGGCGACGGCGTGACGGTGATGCGCGACGGACTGGAGCTGCCGGCCGAGTCCGCGGCCGTGGTCGCCGTCTGACCCGCGCCGCCGGTCGGGGCGCCGGGCCGGACTACCGCTCGTCGAGGCTGCTGCTCTGCTCGGGCCGGGTGGCCGGCGCCCGCTCGGGCCGCTCGGTGCTGGCGGTCAGGCTGGCCAGCAGGGCCAGCGAGTCCGCGCTGTGGCTGCCGGGCTCAGCGTGCAGGGCGACCAGCACGAGCCCGTCGGTACCGTCGACGGTCAGCCGCTCCCCGCGCAGCTGCAACGGCCCGACCTGCGGATGCTCCAACCGGCTGACCCGGGCGCGCTTGCGGCGTACGTCGTGTCGGGCCCAGAGCCGCCGGAAGCGCTCGCTGTGCAGGGAGAGCTCGCCGACCAGTTCGACCAGTCGCGGATCGTCGAGGTCGGTGCCGACCAGGGCGCGCAGCGCCGCCACGCCCTCTTCGGCGGCCAGCTCGTGGTCCAGGTGCAGTTTCCGCGCCTCGGGATCGAGGAACGCCGACCGCAGCAGGTTCGACCCGGGGGAGTAGCTGGGCGACAGCGCCACCGCCAGCCGGTTCGCGGCGACGACGTCCATGAACCGGTTCTGGACGTACGCGGGAGTGGTGTGCCATTCCGCGATGAGCTGGGCGATGCCGGGCGGTACCCGGTCGGTCCGCGTGGTCGCGCGCCGCCGGGGCGCCGGTCGGGCCAGCTGGTGCAGGTACGCGGTGGCGTCGGCGTCGAGCTGCAACGCGCGGGCGATGGCGTCCAGCACCTGCGCGGAGGGGTGCTGGTCGCGGCCCTGCTCCAGGCGCAGGTAGTAGTCGCCGCTGATGCCGGCCAGCAGGGCCAGCTCCTCGCGCCGCAGCCCGGGCACCCGGCGCCGCCCCAGGTTCGGCAGGCCGACGTCCTCGGGCCGTACCAGTTCGCGGCGGGCCCGCAGGTAGTCGCCCAGGCGGTTGGCGCTGCCGTCCATGCGTCAACCCTAGTCGCGGCGGCGCCCCGCAACCTGGTCCCGCCGACCCCAGGACCGCCGGGACCCGCCGGTGCCCGCCGTCCGCCGGCCCCGCCGGTTCGCTGGTTCGCTGGTTCGGACTTCGGCCCGTGGCGCAGCGGCTACCGTGAGTCGTTGTAGTGCTCATCGTGGCTGGTGGGAGCCGTGATCGTCGGCCGCTCCCCGGGCGGCGCGCGCCGGGTTGCGCTCCGGGTGGCGTCCGCCGCGCCGCGGGGGCTGCCCGCTGCTTCGACGGTAGGTGAGGGGACCACGGTGGAGGGGAAGCGGAAATCGGCGCGGCAATCCGCGCAGGGGACGCTGGCGGCCGGGACCGGCGGGACCGCGGCGATGCTGCTGCCGCGCGCGCTGGGGGCGCTCAGCCTCGGACTCGGGGCGGCCCTGCTCGCGAGGCCGGGAATGGCTCGCGAACTCGCCGGCGCCGAGCGGTCGGTCGTGGCGCCGCTGGTGATCCGTGGCGTGGCCGCCCGCGAACTGCTCCACGCGGCGGGCCTGCTCGCCAGCCGCCAACCGGCCGGCTGGGTCTGGAGCCGGGTGGCCGGCGACGCCATGGACCTCGCTCTCATGGGCCGGGCCGCGCTGAACCTCCGGGGCGACCGCCGGCACCGCGCCCTGATGACCACGGGCGCGCTCGCCGGCATCGCGCTCGTCGACCTCGCGGTTGCCGTCTACACCGGCCGGGTGATGATCGCCCGACGACGGGCGATAAGCCTCCGCGGGTCCATCACGATCAACAAGCCCAGCCAGGAGGTCTACCGGTTCTGGCGGGACTTCGGCAACCTGCCGCGCTTCATGTACCACCTCGAGTCGGTGAGCAGCGACGGCGACGGCCGGTCGCACTGGCGGGCCAGGGGGCCGGCCGGGATCGGGGTGGAGTGGGACGCCGAGATCACCGAGGAGCAGCCGAACCGGATGATCGCCTGGCGCTCGACGGACGGTACGAAGGTGCCGAACTCGGGCCGGGTCAGGTTCCTCCCCACCCCGGACGGGCGGGCCACCGAGGTACGGGTGGAGCTGGACTACGCCCCGCCGGCCGGGCGCGTCGGCAAGCTGGCCGCCAAGCTCTTCGGGGAGAACCCGGAGCAGCAGGTCAAGGACGACCTGCGGCGCTTCAAGCAGGTGATCGAGACCGGCGAGGTGGTGCGCTCGGAGGGCAGCCCGGACGGGCTCAGCCTCCGGCAGCAGCTGATGCAGCGGCCGGCCCGCCCGCTGGGGGCCCGGTGAGCGGCCGGCGGCCGGTGGCCGGTCCCGCGCCGTCCGCCGCCGGCCGCGCCGTACCCGGAGTGGAACCGACGAGGGGCCCGCGAGCGCCGCGGCCGAAGGGGGAACGATGAGGGCGAACTGCTGGATGGGCCGGAACAGCGTCAAGGTCGAGGAGGTACCCGAGCCCACGATCATGAATGCCCGGGACGCGATCGTGCGGATCACCAGTACCGCGGTCTGCGGCTCGGACCTGCACCTCGTCGACGGGTACATCCCCACCATGAAGAAGGGCGACGTGCTCGGCCACGAGTTCATGGGCGACGTCGTCGAGGTCGGCCGCGAGGTGCGCAACCTGCGGATCGGCGACCGGGTGGTGGTGCCCTTCCCGATCTCCTGCGGTCGGTGCGGGGCCTGCGAGCGCGGCCTCTACTCGGTCTGCGAGAACTCCAACCCCAACGCCGGGCTGGCCGAGCACCTGTTCGGACACTCACCCGCGGGAATCTTCGGCTACTCGCACCTGCTCGGCGGGTACGCCGGCGGCCAGGCCGAGTACGCCCGGGTCCCGTTCGCCGACGTCGGACCGATCAAGATCGAGGACGACCTGCCCGACGAGAAGGTCCTCTTCCTCTCCGACATCTTCCCCACCGCCTGGATGGGCGCCGAGATGTGTGAGATCAGGGGCGGGGAGACCATCGCGGTCTGGGGCGCCGGTCCCGTCGGGCAGCTCGCCGTACGCAGCGCCTACCTGATGGGCGCCGAGCGGGTGATCTGCATCGACCGCTTCCCGTACCGGCTCCAGTTGGCGCGGGACCGGGCCGGCGCCGAGATCATCAACTACGAGGAGACCGACGTCCTGGAGGCGCTCAACGAGATGACCGCCGGCCGGGGGCCGGATGCCTGCATCGACGCGGTCGGCAGCGAGGCGCACCACCCCTCCGGCCCGCTGCACGCGTACGACCGCAGCAAGCAGGCGGTACGCCTGGAGACCGACCGCCCGGTGGCGCTCCGCGAGGCGATCATGAGCTGCCGCAACGGCGGCATCGTCTCGGTCATCGGCGCGTACGGCGGCTTCGTGGACAAGTTCCCGATGGGCTCGCTGATGAACCGCTCGCTGACCCTGCGCAGCGGCCAGTGCCACGTGCAGCGGTACACCCGGCCGCTGCTGGACCGCATTCGCCGTGGCGAGATCGACCCGAGCTTCGTGATCACCCACCGGATGCGGCTGGACGAGGCGCCGCAGGCGTACGACATCTTCAAGCACAAGCAGGACGAGTGCGTCAAGGTCGTGCTGACCGTGTGACCGGGTAGGGTGTGGGGGCGCGGCCGTGACTGGCGTCGGGTGGAGCACCACCGGGGAGCGGCCCGCTCCGGGTAACCGTCGCCGTCCGCCTGGGCGTCGGGACTTCTGCGCCGAGAGGTTGGCAGCCCCGTGACCAGTCCCACCACGCCCACCGCCGCACCGACCACCGCTCGCCTGCTGCCCGGCGGCCCGGTCGCCGAGGCCGTCTTCGCCGACGTCGCCACCCGGGTGGCCGCGCTGCGCCGGGCCGGCATCGTGCCCAGCCTGGCGACCGTCCTGGTCGGCGACGACCCGGCCAGCGCCGGCTACATCAGGATGAAGCAGCAGCGCGCCGCCGAGCTGGGGTTCGCCTCCCCGCACGTGCACCTGGACGCCGGCGCCGGCCAGGCCGAGCTGCGCGACGCGATCGCCCGCCTCAACGCGGACCCGGCCGTGCACGCGCTGCTCGTGCAGCACCCCACCCCGCCGGGCATCGACTACGCCGAGGCGCTGCTCGACGTCGACCCGGACAAGGACGTCGACGGGCTGCACCCGCTCAACCTGGGCCGGCTCGCCGCAGGACTGCCCGGTCCGGTGCCCTGCACGCCGGCCGGCATCGAGGCGCTGCTGGCCCACTACGAGATCCCGGTCGCCGGCCGCGACGTGGTCGTCCTCGGCCGGGGCACCACGCTGGGCCGGCCGCTGGCCCTGCTGCTCGGCCAGAAGCGCCCGACCGCCGACGCGGCGGTGACCGTGGTGCACAGCGACGTACCCGGTTGGGAGCGGCACACCCGACGCGCCGACATCGTTGTCGCCGCGGCCGGCGTACCGGGGATCGTGCGCCCGGAGCACCTGCGGCCCGGCGCCGTGGCGATCGGCGGCGGCGTCCGCTACGAGGGCCGCCGGCTCCTGCCCGACCTGGACGAGTCCTGCGCCGAGGTCGCCGGGGCGATCACCCCACGCGTCGGCGGCGTCGGCCCCACGACCGTCGCCATGCTGTTTCGCAACGCCGTCGAACTGGCCGAACGAGCCGCCGCCCGACGCCACCCCGGCCCCGCCTGACCCGCCCGTCCGCGCCGGCCGGCCCCGTGGCGCGGGCCGGCGCGTCGCCGGGGCGGTTCGCGGCGGGACCGGCGCCCCGGTACGCGGGCTGCGGTTCGAGCGCGGTCACGCCCGCCCGTACCGACGGCACCCGCGCGCCACGGCTGCGGCGCGCCCGCCCGGGCGCCGGTGCCTGCCGCGGCTCCGCCAGCAGCACCACCCCCCAGGCCGCGACGGTGGCGCAGACCAGCGCGACGGCCGCACCCCAGAGCCCGCCAGCGGTCCGCTCGCCGAGCACCACGAGCGCGATCACGACCGACGCCACCGGGTTCGCCAGCGTCTGCGTGGCCAGCGGGGCGCCCAACCCCGAGTCCCGGTAGGCGAGCTGCGACAGCAGCAGCCCGGCACTGGCCATCCCGGCCAGCGCCAGCGTGAGCGGCGAGACCAGCCCGACCGGGCCGTCCGCCGTGACCTGTTCGGTCAGCGGCTCGGTCAGCGCGGACGCCACCGCGAAGGCGATGCCGGACGCCACCGCCGCCAGTACGCTGCGCGGGGCTGGCCGGTCGCTGAGCCGCAGGGCCAGCGCCAGCCCGAGGATGACCACGGTCGCCGCGCCGGTGACCGCCATCGCCTCGCCCGGGTCCAGCCCCTGCTCGTCGGCGCCCGGCACGGTCAGCCCGAGCACCACCGCCAGCCCGGCCACCGTGGCCACGGCCCCCCACCACTGGCGCCTCGTGGCGCGCCGACCACCCGCCGCCGCGCCCAGCGGCAGCGCGAGGACGAGGGTCAGCGCGCCGAGCGGCTGCACCACCGAGAGCGATCCGTACGCCAGCGCGAGTACGTGCAGCGCGCCGCCCGCCCCGTTGCAGGCGACCGAGATCCACCAGCGGTAGGTGGCCAGGAATCCGAAGACCTGCGCCCGTCCCGCCCCCGTGCCGGTCGAACCGGTCTGCGCGGCGGCCAGCCGCTCCTGCATCACCGCGCCCGCCGCGTACGCCGCCGCCGACGCTATCGCCAGCGAGAGCGCCAGCGGTAGGCCGTTCACGGTCGACCCCGGCCGCGCCGGAATTCCGTCATGTACCGATGATCGGACATCGCGGTGCGTTTGGCGTCCATCTCGGGGCGGGATCACATCTACGTCCCCGGACGTACGCCCGGCGGAGGTCTCGTGCCTGGGATTGACCCGTCAACCCCGAGATCGGCCATTGTCAACCCTGAGCTTTCCCGGTGATCGACCCCGAGGAATCCTCATCCGGCGCCCCTCGTCCGGCGCCCCTCGTCCGGCGCCCCTCGTCCGGCGCCCCCTCACCCGGCGTCCCCGAGGGTCACCCACCGGCGGGTTCGGCGGCCAGGAAGGCGGTGAGTTCCCGGGCGAGCTGCTCGGGGGCCTCCTCGGCGACGTGGTGGCCGCTGTCCAGCGCCACCTCCCGTACGTCGTCGGCCCAGTCCCGCCAGATCGCCGCCGCGTCGCCGTAGAGTTCGGCCATGTCGTCCCGGGTGGCCCAGCCGAACAGCACCGGACAGGTGATCCGCCGGCCGGCGGCCCGGTCGGCGTCGTCGGCGGCCCGGTCCGGCCCCAGCCCGGCCCGGTAGTCCTCGCACATCGCGTGCACGGTGGCCGGGTCGTGGATGGCCCGCCGGTAGTCCTCGTACGCCTCGGCGCCCATCCGCTCGGGGCTGCCGCCGTACCAGGCGTCGGGGTCCGCGTTGATCACGCGCTCGGCGGGCTTGTCCAGCTGCCCCAGGAAGAACCAGTGCCACCAGCGGGCGGCGAACCGGCTGTCGCAGCGAGCCAGGGCCTCGCCGATGGGTACCCCGTCCAGCACGGCGAGGTGGGTGACCCGGTCGGGATGGTCGAGGGCGGTGCGCTGGGCCACGTACGCGCCACGGTCGTGCCCGACCACCGCGAACCGCCGGTGCCCGAGCCGCTCCATCAGGGCCACCAGGTCCCGGGCCATCGCGCGCTTGGCGTACGGGGCGTGGTCCGGTGTGGTCGGCGGCTTGCCGGACTGGCCGTAGCCGCGCAGGTCGGGGCAGACCACGCGGTGCCCGGACGCGACGAGCAGTGGGGCGACCCGGTGCCAGGTCGCGTGGGTACGGGGGTGGCCGTGCACCAGCACCACCGGCGGCCCGTCGCCGCCGTACCGTACCCGCAGCCGTACCTCTCCGACGTCGACGTGCGTCAGCGTGAATCCCTCGAACATGACCACCTGCCGTGCCCAGTCCCGGCGGCCGGCAAACCCGGCCGGGTCGCGGCGTGGATCTAGGGCAAATCGCGGTGATTGGAGATCAAACAGCGGGGATTTGCCCTAGATCGACGACCGGGGGCGGGGGTCAGGTGACGACGGTGCAGGCCGCCACGACGCCGAGCAGGACCAGCCCGAGCAGCGCCTGCAGCAGCAGCGGGGGGCCGAGGTGCGACCAGACGGTGGGCGGGCGCGGGGTGAGCAGCTGGCCCGTGGTGATGTTGACGATCCGCTCCACCCGGGGGGCGAGGTCGCTGTCGCGCTGCGGGCGTACCGTCACCTGCACGTGGTCGGCGGGTTCCAGCGCGCTCTGCGGCAGGTGGCCGTGGATCTCCATCTCGCAGAGGACCCCGCTCGTGTCCCGGATGCGCAGCGGGGTGACCAGGAACTCCGGCCCCTTGCGCAGCTCCTTGAGCTTGCGCCGGCCGCCGCCGCTGGTGCCGGAGCGCAGCAGCGCGAGGACGAGCACGCTGAGCAGCCGGGCCACGCCGGCGGCGCTGAGCACCGCGAAGAGCACCGGCTGACCCACCTTGAGTTCGCGTGAGTAGCCCTCCATCAGCCGGACCACCCGGCCGGTGACGATCGGTCCGGGGCGGTGTGCCACCCGCTCGGGAAACAGGTCCCTGTCCATGATTCACCACCGAGTGTCCGGTTCGCTTCACGCATTGTATCGGTGATCTGTGATGAGTCGAGGAGTCCGCGGCGCCGACTTCCGTCCCGGGCGTGTCGCGGCGCCCGCGCGCCGGCCGGGGTGCGCGCCGGCCGGGGGTGACATCCGGGTCAGCGGGGGTATGGGGAAGGTGACCCGTCAGAAGGGGGACGCGCGCCATGCAACTGTCGTTCCTGCGTCCGATATACGCCCGGCCGGGCCCGTGGGCCTCGATCTACCTCGACGCCTCCCGGGACACCGAGACCTCCCGCCCGGAGGTCGGCCTGCGGTGGCGGGCGCTGCAGGAGACCCTGATCGAGCAGGGGGCCGACCGGGAGACCATCGGCGCGCTCGACGCGGCGGTACGCGGGCACGACCCGCTGGCCGGCGACTACGGGATGGCCGCGTTCGCGACCGCGGGGCAGGTGGTCCTCACCGAGTACCTCTCCGCTCCGCCGATGAAGGACCTCGCCGCGTACGGGCCGGTGCCGCACGCGATGCCGCTGGTCGCCCAGCGCCGCGAGGAGGTCCCCTGGGTGCGGGTGGTGGCCGACCGGACCGGGGCGGACGTGGACGCGGTCGACGTGGGTGGGGTCTCCCGGCACGCGCTGGTCCGCGGCGGCAACCAGTACCCCATCCGTCGGGTCAAGGCCGGCTCCTGGTCCCAGCCGCACTACCAGAAGGCGGCGATGATGGCCTGGAAGCACAACGCCGGTGACGCGGCCGCGGCGACGGCGGAGCTGGCCGAGGCGGTCGGCGCCGAGGTCGTGATCGTGGCCGGCGACGTCCGGGCCGCCAACATGCTCGCCGCGCGGCTGCCCGAGCGGTGGCAGGACCGGGTGGTGCAGACCGACGCCGGCGCGCGCACGGCCGGCGCCAAGCCGGACGCGCTGGACGACGTGACGGTGCAGGCGATCGCGGAGGTCGCCGCCGAACACGCGGGCGTCACGCTGGACAAGTTCGGCATGCAGCAGAACGTGGGCGCGGGCCTCGACGCGTCCGTGGCGGCGCTGCAACGCGGCCAGGTCGACACGATGCTGCTGGTGGACGACCCGTCCTCGACCGAGCAGCTCTGGATCGGCCCGGACCCGACGGACATCGCCACCACCGCCGAGGAGCTCACCGCGCTCGCCGTGGCCGACCCGATCCGGGTACGCGCCGACGCGGCGCTGGTCCGCGCGCTGGTCGGTACCGACGCGGGGATCACCGTACTCACCCCGGAGGAGGCGCCCGAGCTGGCCGACGGCGTGGGCGTGGTGCTGCGGTACGTGGACGCGAGCACCCCCGCGGGCGGGGACGGGTGAACCCCGCCAGACAGAGTCCACTTTCCTGTGGCGAAGGGCCCTTCCCGCCGTTTCCGGTGGGACCGGGGCCCTTCGCCGCACCGTGCTCCCGGCCTCGGATTGCTCGCGCCCGGTTGGTCCGGCCCCGTTTGAACCCGTACCGGACGGGAAGCCGGGCCGCGGTGGTCGAGCGGGACGAGGGAAGGTGGGTCCGGTGCGCGAGATGCAGGAGTGGGTGGCCGGCAGCGCTGCCGCCGTACCCGATCCGGCCCGCGTGGTCTCACCGGACAGCCCGGTGCGGGTGCTGCTCGCCGCGGCGGCCCGGGCGCTGCGCGGCGAGGACTGTGCCGACCTGGGCCACCAGCCGGTGCTGAACCGGTTCCGGGGCGCGCCCGAGCCGGTACGCCGCGCCGCGGTGGCCCGCGCCGGCGGGCGCGCGGCGCTCTCGCCCGAGCAGGCCGCCGGGGTCGACGCGGAGCGCGTGGCGCGGTGGATGGTCGAGCAGTACCCGTTCCGCTCCTACCCGGCCGTGGTGGTCGGCTCGCCGCACGCGGGCGCGGTGCACCTGGCCACCGCGATGGGGGTGCCGTGGTTGCCGGCCGCCTTCGACGTGGTGGTGCACTGGCCGGGCGGGGCGGTGGACGACCCGCGCGCCGCGCTGGGGCACGGCGGTCGGGTGACGGCCCGGCTGCTCGCGGGCAATCCCGACGTCAGCGTCCGGCAGGTGCACGACCCGGCCAGCCGGGGGGTGCTGGCCGGGGCGACGGTCTCGCTGGTGGTGCGCTGGCGGCGGCTGCCCGACGCGTACCGGGAGTTCCTCGGTACCCACCTGGCCGGGGGCGCGCCGGTGCTGCTGCTGCGCGACGCGCGTACCTGGCCGGTGCTGCACCCGTCCGAGGGGCACAGCTTCCAGGTGGGCGGTCCCCGCAGCGGCCTGGAGCCGGGGGACTTCCACGCCGGCAGCGAGCCGCTGGCGGAGATGCTGCGGGGCGCGGGCGGCGACGAGGCGCGCTGGAACCCGCCCGACGACGCCTGCCCGCAGGGCTACGCCGAGCACGCGGTGGAGCCCGGCTTCGAGGGGAGCCTGCGGGCCTGGGCCAAGGCCGTCGGCAGCCAGCTGCACCGGGTGCTCTTCCCCGGACCGGAGGCGCTGAGCGCCGCCACCGCCGACGTCTACCGGGGCTGGCTGCGCGGTGCCGGCAAGACGGGGGACCGGTGCGTGGTGGAGTGCGGCCGGCTGATCGACCCGTGGCAGGTGGTCCGGGCCGGGCTGGTGCCGTACTGGTGCGAGAACGCGACCCGGCGCAGCGTGGCCGGCGCGGAGTGGTGGCTCGCCGGCAGCAGCCCCTTCACCTCCGTGGACGTGCTGCCCGAGTCGCCCGGGATGCAGTCGCCGGGGCTGGCCGGGCTGCCGCAGTGGCTCGCGGTCGCGTCGTTCGGGCGGCGCCGGCGGGCCGTGGACCGGATGGCCGCGCGGGGGTACCCGGTGACGCCGGCGTCGACGCGCCGGGCCACCGAGGTGCTGCGCGGGCAGCCGTACGACCTGCCCACCCCGGCCCCGCTGCGGGCGGCGGACGCGCTGGCGTGGCTGCGCGACAGCGGTACCGCCCAGGGGCTGCTGGTCTGCTGAGCCCGCGTACCACGGGCGGGGTGTGAGGATCGCTCGACCGCAGCCGGCGAAACGGCCCCGAGAAAGCGCCCCGCCGTGATTGAGTACCTACAGAGCGGGAACATGGCTGGCTGCAACGGTTAGAGCACGCTATGTGATGACGGCGCATCTTCGTCGTCGGAAATTCCGGTCACAAAATTCGCTTCCGGCCCGGTTCCGTGCGCTCACCATGCCCAAAACCGACCGGCCGCCCACCAACCGGAGTGGGCGGGACGGGAGCAAACTGCCGCCATCCGGGCGGGGGACCTTCCTGAGGGAGGCGCGGATGTTCGGACAGATCAGCACAACCACCACAGCACCGACCGAGCGAGGGCTGGAGGACCTGGACGCCGCCGCGTTGGCGTACGCCGCGCGGATCGCCGGGCTGCCGCCGGAACGCCGCCAGGAGGCGCGTGACGACCTGGTGCGCTTCGCGCTGCCCTTCGCCGGCCGGCTGGCCCGGCGGTACCGGGGGCGCGGCGAGCCGCTGGAGGACCTCGAACAGGTCGCCCGGCTGGGCCTGGTCAACGCCGTCGACCGGTACGACCCGGAACGCGGCTCGTTCACCGCGTACGCCGCCATCACGATCGTCGGCGAGATCAAACGGCACTTCCGGGACCGGACCTGGGGGGTGCACGTACCCCGCCGGCTGCGGGACCTGATCCTCGAGGTGGGGCAGGCCACGGCCGCGCTGACCAGCGAACTGTCCCGTACGCCCACCGTGGCCGAGCTCTCCGAGCGGCTGGAGACCCCGGAGGAGGAGATCCTCGCGGCGCTGGAGTCGGCCGCAGGGTACAGCCCCGCCTCGCTGAACGCGCCGGTCGGCGGGGAGAGTTCGGCCGAGTTCGGCGACCTGGTCGGCGAATCGGACAACGCGCTGGAATCGGTCGACGACCGGGTGACCGTGAGCGGGCTGCTGGGCCGGCTGCCGTGGCGGGAGCGGCGGATCCTGGCGATGCGCTTCTACGGCAACCAGACGCAGGCCGAGATCGCCGCGCGCTTCGGCATCTCGCAGATGCACGTCTCCCGCCTGCTCTCCCGGGCGTTGACCTGGCTGCGGCAGGCGATGCTCGCCGACGGGCCGTCCGCCTGGCAGGCCGGCGGCGCCGACGCCGAGGCGCAGCGCGTCCGCGTCTCCGCACGCCGCTCGGCCGGCCGGGTCACCGTGACGGTCGCCGGCGAGGTCGAGCGGGAGCCGGCCGCCGACCAGCTGCGCCGCGCCGTCGTCGACGCGGTCACCACCGGCCAGCCCACCGAGGTGGTGGTCGACCTGGCCGAGGTGACCGCGATGGACGCGGTCGGCGTCGCCGCGCTGCTGGCCGGCCGGGACGCGGCGCTGCGCGCGGGCGTCCCGCTGCGGCTGTCCCGGGCCCAGTCCGCCGTGCAGCAGTCGCTGACCGCGGCCGGTCTGGCCCCACTGCGCCAGCAGCACTGACGGCCGCCGCACTACCGCTCTTCCTCGGGCCGGCGGCGCTCGCGTTCGCCCTCGCCGTGGCCCGCGCCGTTGCCGGGCTCGGTCCGCGCGCCGCCCGGCTCGGTACCGCCGCCGGCTTCCGCCGTGCCACCGCCGCGGGCTTCTGGCGTCCCGTCGCCGGGCTCCGTCCGGTCGTGGTTGCGGCGTCCGGTACGCCAGCGGCGGTTGGCCCGCCCGCCACGGTCGCGCTCCAGCCGGGTCTCCGCGGCGTCCGGCCGGGCGGCCTCGAAGCTCGGCCGGCGGATCTCCTCCGGTTCCGGCACGGAGATCGGCCGGGCCCCCGACTCGGGGGCGGGGTGGTGGGCGACGGCGCCCCGTGCCCCGTGCGCGCCCTCGGGGGCGGGCGCCTCCGGGGGCTGCGGCGGCCGGTGCAGCTCCTCGCGGATCTCCTGGGGCGGGCGGGTCGAGCGTTGCGGCAGGTCACGACCGAGGTCGGCGACGAGCGGACCGTACTTGGCGTCGAAGGCGGGGCGCTCGGAGCGGATCCGCGGCATCTTGTCGAAGTTGCGCAGCGGGGGCGGGCAGGTGGTGGCCCATTCGAGTGAGTTGCCGTAGCCCCAGGGGTCGTTGACCGAGACCGCCGGCCCGAACCGCCAGCTCTTCCAGACGTTGTAGATGAAGAAGAGCGTGGAGGCGCCGAGGACGAACGAGCCGATGGTGGAGACCGTGTTCAGGTTGGTGAAGTCGTCGGACGCCAGGTAGTTGGCGTACCGCCGGGGCATGCCCATCGTGCCGAGCCAGTGCTGCACCAGGAACGTGGTGTGGAAGCCGATGAACATGGTCCAGAAGTGGGCGTGGCCGAGCCGCTCGTCGAGCATCCGCCCGGTCGCCTTGGGGAACCAGAAGTAGACCCCGGCGAAGGCGGCGAAGACGATGGTGCCGAAGAGCACGTAGTGGAAGTGGGCCACCACGAAGTACGTGTCCGAGACGTGGAAGTCGGCCGGCGGGCTGGCCAGCAGTACTCCGGTCAGCCCGCCGAGCAGGAAGGTGACCAGGAAGCCGACCGCGAAGAGCATCGGGGTCTCGAAGGTGAGCTGACCCTTCCACATCGTGCCGATCCAGTTGAAGAACTTCACCCCGGTCGGCACCGCGATCAGGTAGCTCAGGATGCTGAAGAACGGCAGTAGCACCTGCCCGGTGACGAACATGTGGTGCGCCCAGACGGTCATCGACAGGAAGGTGATCGCGAGCGTGGCCGCGACCAGGCCCTTGTACCCGAAGATCGGCTTGCGGGAGAAGACCGGGATGACCTCGGTGATGATGCCGAAGAAGGGCAGCGCCACGATGTAGACCTCGGGATGCCCGAAGAACCAGAAGAGGTGCTGCCAGAGCAGCGGTCCCGCGGCGACCGGGTCGTAGACGTGCGCGCCGATCAACCGGTCCGCGGCGAGCGCGAGCAGCGCGGCGGCGAGCAGCGGGAAGACCAGCACCACCAGCAGGCTGGTGAGCAGCATGTTCCAGGTGAAGATCGGCATCCGGAACATGGTCATCCCGGGCGCCCGGAGGGTCAGGATCGTCGTGATCAGGTTGACCGCGCCGAGGATCGTACCGAGGCCGGAGATGACCAGCCCGATCACCCACATGTTCGCCCCGACGCCCGGGCTGTGCGACTGGCCGCTCAGCGGGGTGTACGCGGTCCAGCCGAAGTCCGCCGAGCCGCCCGGGGTGAAGAAGCCGGCCACGACCAGGCCGCCGCCGAAGAGGAAGAACCAGTACGCCAGCGCGTTCAGCCGGGGGAAGGCCACGTCCGGCGCCCCGATCTGCAGGGGCACGACGAAGTTCGCGAAGGCGAACGCCAGCGGCGTGGCGAAGAGCAGCAACATCAGCGTGCCGTGCGCCGTGAAGAGCTGGTTGTACTGCTCGGGCGAGAGGAACTGCATCCCCGGCCGGGCCAGCTCGGCGCGCATCAGCATCGCCATCACCCCGGCGATGATGAAGAACCCGAAGGCGGTGACGCCGTAGAGGATGCCGATCTGCTTGGCGTCGGTGGTGCGCAGCAGCCGCCACAGGGTGTTGCCCGGGATCGCCGACCGTACCGGTCCGGGATAGCCGCCGAACCGGGCCGGCGCGACGATCGCCGGGCCCCGGTCGCGCGGCTCCGTGGTCACCCGCTTCGGCATCGACCTCACCCCGTCACAACTCGCGAATCAACCGCTCCGAACCGCGCGCACGCGGAAGGGACGGCTGGGCTACCCGGTCTCGGGATGTCGAAACCAGGCCACGACGGGAAATTCCGGCCGGTCGGGCCGGTCGGTCACCGAGGGCCCAGTCCCACCCATACGGGAGCTTCCACCGGCCCGCTCGCCCCGGTTCGCGGCCCGGGCCGGGCCGGTCACCCGGGTCCGGCCGCCGTCCGGCGCGGGCCGGTCAGTCGGCCGGGACGCGGCCCCGGGGGGTGACCGCGCCGGCGGCCACCATCAGCGCGCCCAGGCCCAGGTGCAGCCAGCCGGCGGCGGCGTTGACCGGCAGGAGGTCGCGCGCGCCGGGCTGCCCGACGGGGGCCCCGAACAGCGACACGACCAGGTAGAGGGCTCCACCGCCGACCAGGAAGGTCCGCGCGCCCACGATCGTGCGAGACATGGCCAGACCGGCCAGACCGAACAGCAGGTGTACGAGGTTGAGCAGCACCGAGATCTGGAAGACGCCGAACAGCCGGGCGCTGGAGCCGTACCCGACCAGCCGCAGCGCCTCATGGTGCACCGTGACCTGCGGTACGAACCCGAGCGCCCCGACGACCAGGAAGAAGAGGCCGACCACCGTCCCGGCCGCCCGTACCGGGGAGCGGCGCGGGACCGCCCTGCCCCGGGTAAGCCCGCGCGCGCCGGCACCCACCGCCCGCCGCCCGCTCAGCGGCCCTCGGCGACCGGGCCCCCGGCGGCACCACCGTCGACGGCGATGCCACCGGCGAACGCCGGCTCGGCGGGGCGTGCCGTTCCCGGCAGCCGCCGCACCCGCTCGTACAGCTCGACGTAGCGCTGCGCCATGATCGCCGGGGCGAAGCGCAGAGACGCCTCCAGCCGGCACTCGGCGCCGTCGAGCAGCCCCGCCGCCGGTACCAGGTCGGCCAGTTCCGCCTCGTCGTCGGTGAGCAGGCCGGTGCGGCCGTGCTCGATCAGCTCGGGCAGGCAGCCCCGACCGATCCCCACCACCGGCGTACCCAGCGCCAGCGACTCGACCACCGCCGTGCCGCCCGGCTCCTCCCAGCAGAGCGGGAAGAGCGACGCCCGGGCGCCGGCCACCAGGTCGTCGCGGGCCGACCCGGCGACCGTACCGATCCAGCGCACCCGTACGCCGTCGACGTAGGGCGCCACCCGCTCGTACCAGTACCGCACGTCGGGGTTCTGCCGCGCGGCCTCGCCGGCGGCGGCCAGCTCCTCCGGCCGGTGGTACGGCCCGACCGGTCCCGCCAGCACCAGCGGGAACCCGGCCCGCTGTGCCACCCGGGCGCCGAGGTCCTGTCCCTTGCCGGGCGTGATCCGGCCCAGGATCACCACGTGCTCGCCGCGCTCGACCGGTGCCCGGCGCCGCGCGGTGTCCGCCAGCGGCGTGGCGAGGTGGACGTGGCCGACGGTGTGTTCGCGCAGCGCCCGTGGCGCGCGGGCCAGCTGGGACGCGGAGACGCCGTTGACGCGTACCCGGTCCCCGCCGTCGATCCGGCCGTAGAGGTCGGGGTGTTTGCCGAGGTCCCAGTGCAGGGTGTGCAGCACCGGCGGGGCGCCCTCGCCCATCGCCGCGAGCGTGGCGAGCCCGACGGCCTCCACGTGGTCGTGCACCAGGTCGATGTCCGGGCGTTCGCGCAGCGCCCGCACCACCCCGGCCATGTGCGCCTGCGCCACCCCGGACACCTGGTTGTACGGCCGCTGCAACGACTGGAACTGCCCGTCGTCGAAGACCGACAGCCGCTCGTCCACCGGCAGCGCGCTGCTGCCGACGGTGGCCAGCACCACCCGTACGCCGAGCCGGCGCAGCTCGGGCACGAGCGTGGCGACGACGTTCTCGATACCGCCGTAGCCGGGTGGCGGCACCGGCAGCCAGGGTCCGGCGTTCATCAGCACGGTCAGGCTCATGCGCGTCCCCTCCTCACCGCACCGCCGGGATCCCCGGCAGCCGGTCCCGCAGGTCGAGCAGCGGCGGGCGCTCCTGCACGGAGACGTCGCTCACCACCACCTCGCGGTCCAGGTGTGGCAGCGCCTCCGTGCCGCCCCGGCGGAACTGCGTCAGCACCTCGCCGGGCGCGGCCTCCGGTACCGTCCAGCCGCGCCGGGCCAGTCGGGACCAGGCCGTGAGCATGATCTGCGCCGACATCCGGCCCAGCGCCTCCGTGGGCTGGTGCCGGTGCAGCCGCTCGCCGAGATCCACCTGGGTGAGCGCGTCGAGGCCGACCAGCTCCAGCAGGTCGATGAGCATCGCGGTCTCCACGCCGTACCCGGAGACGAACGGGATCCGCTCCAGTACCTCGCGGCGGCCCGCGTACTCGCCGGCAAGCGGCTGCACAAACCCGGACAATTCGGGCCAGAAGAGGTTCAGCATCGGCCGGGCCACCAGCTCGGTGACCCGCCCGCCGCCGTCCGGCTCGACGTCGGTCGCCCCCACCAACGGGCGGTGGTAGAACCCCTTGACGAACGCCACCGACGAGTCCGTCAGCAGCGGCCCCAACAGCCCGGTCACGAAGTGCGGCTGGAACTCCCGCAGGTCGGCGTCGACGAAGGCGACCACGTCGCCCCGGGCCACGGCCAGGCCGGCCCAGAGGGCGTCGCCCTTGCCGTCCATCCGGGGCAGCCCCCGGGTCACCGCGTCCTGGCTGACCACCTCGGCGCCGGCGGCGGCCGCCACGGCGGCCGTGTCGTCGGTCGACCGGGAGTCGACCACGATCAGCTCGTCGACGAGCGGAGCCTGCTCCATCAGGTGCTGGCGGATCGTGGCGACGATCTGCCCGACCGTTGCCTCCTCGTTTCGTGCCGGTACGACCACACTGACCCGATCGTCACCCTTGGCCCGCAGGAGTTCCCGGGTCGTCCACCGGCTGGCCGAGGCGGTGCGGTAGACGGACCAGGCCTCCACGACTGGTGACACGGTCCTTCGCGAGTACCGCACTGGCACACCCCCCGTTGCTCCGACTAGCAGGGTTGCTCCGACTGCGCACCGAGCCGAATTCCCGGGCCCGGGGTACCGCTAACCGGCGCCGCGGCGGCCATCGCCCGGCGCTCGGACCGGCCCTGGTCGCGCGGGGGAGGTTTGCCATCCCCCCGGTAACGGGGATGCCCCCGCCGGACCGGTCGCCACGGCACGGCACCGGTCACCGGGGACGCCGGTGGCAGCGACGACGGGGGCGGTGTGCGCGGATGACGGGGGCGGATGGGCGCGGGTGCCGGCTCGGGCTGGCCGGCGCGGGCAACGTGGCCCGGCGCCACGCGGCGGTGCTGTCCGGTTTCGCCGACGTCGAGCTGGTCGGCGTCGCCGACGTGGTCTCCAGCAGCGCGCGCCGGCTCGCCGCCGAGTACGGCATCCGGGCCTTCCCCGACCTGACCTCCCTCGTCGAGACCGGTCTGGACGCGCTCTACATCTGCGTGCCGCCGTTCGCGCACGGGCAGGCCGAACGGACGGCCGTCGAGGCCGGGCTCCCGATCTTCGTGGAGAAGCCGGTCGCGGCCGACCTGGGCACCGCGTCCCGGATCGCCGGGCTCGTGGCCCGCCGCGCGGTACCGACCTCGGTGGGCTACCACTGGCGGTACCTGGACGGGGTGGAGCGGGCCCGGGACCTGCTCGCCGGCCGGCCGGTCCGGGCGGTACGCGCCGCCTGGCTCGACCGGACGCCGTCGGCGCCGTGGTGGTGCCGCCGCGACGCCTCCGGCGGCCCGGTGGTCGAGCAGGGCTCGCACCTGCTGGACGTGCTGCGGCTGCTGGTCGGCGAGGTGGCGGAGGTGATCGCGTACGGCGACGGCACGCCGCCACCGGTGCCGGAGGCCGACATCGACGGGGTGACCGCCGCGATGCTGCGCTTCACTGGCGGGGCCGTCGGCACGCTGATGTCGGCCTCCGTGCTGGACTGGCGGCACTGTGCCGGCGTCGAGATCGTCGCCGACGGGCTCGTGCTCACCCTGGCCGAGGACGAACTGGTGGTCCGCGACGGCGACGGCGTGCGGCGGTACGGCGCCGACCCGCGCGCCGCCCGCACCGCCGTGGACCGCGCCTTCGTGGACCTGGTGCGCGGTATCGGGGACGACGTCCGGTCGCCGTACCCGGACGCGCTGCGGACCCACCAGCTGGCCTGCGCGGTCGCCGAGTCCGCGCTCACCGGACGTCCGGTGCGGCCACGCGCGGACCTGCCCTCCGCCGGGGCGCGGACGGGGCCGGCCGGCGCGGCGGCACCGCCCCTGGCGGTGCGGCCGTGAGCGACCGGGTGGTGGTGCTCGCCGGGCCGGGCCGGGTCGAGCTGCGGACCGAGGAGGCGCAGCCGCCGCGCGAGGGGACGTTCCGGGTGGAGACCGTCTACAGCGGCGTCTCCACCGGTACGGAGCTGAGCTACGTCAAGGGGACGAACCCGCACCTGCGCGGCGGCTGGGACCCCGAACTGGGGCTGTTCCGCCCCGGCGTGGCGGCCACGCCGTACCCGGTGACCCGGCTGGGGTACATGGAGGTGGGTCGGGTGGTGGCCAGCGCTACTCCGGCCGTCGCCGAGGGCCTGCTGCTGGCGATGGCGTACGGCCACCGCACCGGCTACCTCGCCGACCCCCTCGTCGACCGGTTCGTACCGCTGCCCGACGACCTCGACCCGCTGCTCGGCGTCTACGTCGCCCACCTGGGCCCCACCTGCGCCAACGGCCTGCTGCACGCCGCCGCCGACCTGTACGGCCCGAACGCCCGCGAACTCGGCGACGGGGTGCGCGGGCGACGGGTGGCGGTCACCGGGGCGGGCGTGGTGGGCCTGCTCACCGCGCTCTTCGCCCGGGCGCACGGCGCCGCCTCGACCGTGCTGCTCGACCCGACCCCGCGGCGGCGGGAGGTCGCCGCCGCGCTCGGGCTGACCGCGCTGGACCCGCAGGAGCAGGACGTGGCGCTGCTGCTGAAGTCGGCGTGGGCGCACGGCAAGGGGGACCGGGGCGCGGACGTGGTGTTCCAGTGCCGGGGGCAGGCCGGGGCGCTCCAGCTGGGCCTGCGGCTGCTACGGCCCCAGGGCACCGTCGTCGACCTGGCGTTCTACCAGTCCGGCGCGGGCGACCTGCGGCTGGGCGAGGAGTTCCACCACAACGGGCTGACCGTGCGCTGCGCCCAGGTCGGCCGGGTGCCCCGGGAGCTGGCCGCCAGCTGGGACCGTGAGCGGCTCTCGCTGGAGACGATCGGGCTGTTGCGCCTCTACGCCGACATCCTGCGCCGCCACGTCGTCTCCGCCGTCGTACCGTTCGACGAGGCCCCCCGCCTCCTCACCGACCTGGCCCAACGCCGCCGTGACGAGACGCAGGTGATCTTCGCGGGCGACCGCGCCGACGAGTGGTCCGGGTGAGGGCGGCCCGGTCGCGGGACCGCCCGCCCACGCGGGCGCGCGGGCGGGCGCGGGGGGTGGCGCCAAAATCGGCCACCGTCGCGTACCGTTGCGGCTCATGGGTGTGTCGCAACGTCTCAAGACCAGATTCCGGCGCTTCCTCCAGCGACCGGGCAGCACGGTTGATCTCGCTCCGCTGGAGAAGCTGCTCCCGGAGATCGAGGCACGCGAGGAGGAGCTGGCCGGGCTCGACGACGAGGCGCTGACCGAGGCCGCCGGGCAGGCCACCGGGTACGTGGAGCTCTGCGCGATCGGTCGGGAAGCCGCCCGGCGCGGCCTCGACCAGCGCCCGTACGACGTGCAGCTGCTCGGCGCGATGTCGCTGCTCTCCGGCAAGGTCGCCGAGATGGCCACCGGTGAGGGCAAGACCCTGACCGCCACGATCGCCGCGTACGGGCACGTACGCCTCGGCAACGGACCGGTGCACGTGCTCACGGTCAACGACTACCTGGCCCGCCGCGACGCCGAGTGGATGGAGCCGGTGTACCGGCTGCTCGGCCTCAGCGTCGGCTGGGTGAACGAGTCCTCCACGCACGAGGAGCGCCGCGAGGCGTACTCCCGGGACGTCACCTACGTCTCGGTCAGCGAGGCCGGCTTCGACTACCTGCGCGACCAGCTCGTCACCGACATCGAGGACCGGGTGCAGGTCGAGCTGGCCACGGCGATCGTGGACGAGGCGGACTCGATCCTGATCGACGAGGCGCGGGTGCCGATGGTGCTGGCCGGCGCGGTCCCCGGCGAGCAGGACCCGGTGCACGCCGCCGCGGCCCTGGTACGCGGGCTGCGGGCCGGCCGGGACTACGAGGTCGCCGAGGACGGGCGCAGCGTCGCCTTCACCGACGCCGGCCTGGCCGCGATCGAGGCCAAGCTCGGCGGCGTCGACCTCTTCTCCGACGAGCAGACCGAGCAGCTCTCCGCGGTCAACGTCGCGCTGCACGCGCACGCCCTGCTCCACCGCGACGTCGACTACATCGTCCGCAACGGCGGCGTCGAGCTGATCGACGAGATGCGCGGCCGGGTCGCCCAGCGGCGGCGCTGGCCGGACGGGCTCCAGGCGGCCGTGGAGGCCAAGGAGGGCCTCAACGCCACCGCCGAGGGCGAGGTCCTCAACACCATCACCGTGCAGGCGTACATCGCCCTCTACAAGACCGTCTGCGGCATGACCGCGACCGCGGTGCTCGTCGGCGACCAGCTGCGCGAGTTCTTCTCCCTCGAGGTGGCGGTCATTCCGTCGAACACCGAGTGCATCCGGGTGGACGACCCGGACCGCATCTACGCCACCCGGGCCGAGAAGGAGGAGGCGCTGATCGACGAGATCAAGCGCGCCCACGAGGTCGGCCGCCCGGTGCTGGTCGGCACCCTCGACGTGAAGGAGTCCGAGGGGCTCGCCGCCGGCCTGGCCGCCGCGGGCGTACCGTCCGTGGTGCTGAACGCGAAGAACGACGCCGAGGAGGCGGCGATCATCGCGGAGGCCGGCAAGTTCGGCGCGGTGACCGTCTCCACCCAGATGGCCGGCCGGGGCGTCGACATCCGGCTCGGCGGCAGCGACCAGTCCGACCGGGACCGGGTCGCCGAGCTCGGCGGCCTGTACGTGATCGGCAGCGGCCGGCACGACAGCCGCCGCGTCGACGACCAGCTGCGCGGTCGCGCCGGCCGCCAGGGCGACCCGGGCGGCTCGGTCTTCTTCGTCAGCCTGGAGGACGACCTGGTGGTGCGGCACGCCGGCGACGCCGTCCCGCCGTCGCCGCGGATGAACGCCGACGGCCTGGTCACCGACGAGCAGGTGGACTTCGCGGTGGAGCACGCCCAGCGGGTCGCCGAGGGCGTGAACCACGAGATCCACCGCAACACGTGGCGGTACAGCCAGGTGATCGAGCAGCAGCGCAAGGCGCTCTCGGAGCGGCGGGAGCGGCTGCTCACCAGCGAGGTCGCGGCGATCATGCTGATCGACCGGTTCCCGGAGCGGACCAAGGAGATGGACGAGGACATCCTCTCCCGGGCCGCCCGCTCGATCGCGCTCTACCACCTGGACCGGCTCTGGGCCGAGCACCTGGCCGAACTCAGCGAGGTGCGCGAGGGCGTACACCTGCGCGCGCTGGGCCGGCTCGACCCGCTCGACGAGTTCCACCGGGCCGCGGTACCGGCCTTCAACGAGCTGATCCCGGCGATCGAGGCGCGGACCGTGGAGACGTTCGAGGAGACCGAGTTCGACGACGACTGGCAGCCCGACGAGGCGTCGCTGGTCCGGCCGAGCGCGACCTGGACGTACCTGGTGCACGACAACCCGTTCGGCTCGGAGCTGGACCGGCTGATCGCCTCGGTGGGACGGCGGCTCAGCTCGCGCTCCCGCTGACCGCGCGCCGGTCGCCGCGCGGCGACCGGACCGGCCCCAGATGCTGGCGACCACCCCGTGAGCTGGGCCCCTTCCCGTCGTTGAACCGGGGAGGGGCCCGGCCCGTTCTGCGGTTTGGCGGTGGCCCGGCGGGGTAGTAGCCCGGGGCCGAAAAGACGCGGGGAGAAAATGACCATGAGACAGGCGAGGCCACGAGCGGGACGTACCGCGTCGAACGCGGTGGTGGCGGGGGCTCCGGCGCGGTGAGGCCGGAGACCAAGGAGATCACCACCGAGTCCCTGGGCGTGTTGGAGACCGCCGCGCTGCTGCGCGAGCTGACCGCCGGTCTCATCGCCAGCAGCGACTTCGACGCCGCGCTGGCACAGCTCGCGCGCACGAGCCGGGACGCGATACCCGGGGTGAGCTGGTGCGGCGTGACCGTACTGCGGGCCGGCGAGCCGGCCTCGGTCGCCACCTCCGACGTGCACCGCAGCGACCTGGACCGGTTGCAGTACGGCGCGGACGGACCGGCGATGACCGCGATCCGGCAGCGGGAGATGATCCTCGCCGAGGACCTGCGCCGGGAGACCCGCTGGCCCCGGTGGACGCGCCGGGCCCTGGCGCTCGGCGTGCACGGGGTGCTCTCGGCGCCCGTGGACATCGACGACCAGGTCATCGGCTCGATCAACCTCTACTCCGGGCGGCCGGGCGTGCTGACCGCCAGCCGGCAGCTGACGGCGATGCTGCTCGCCGAGCACGCGGGGCTGCTGCTCGCCGCGGTGCGCGACCGGGCACGGCAGTCCGAACTCGCCGGTGAGTTGGACGAGACGCTGGCCGGCGGGGAGGTGATCGGGCAGGCGATCGGAGTGATCATGACCCAGCGCCGCTGCTCGGCCCAGGACGCGCTCCAGGTCCTGCGGAGCGCGTCGGCCGCGCTGTCGCTGCCGCTGCGCGAGGTCTCCGAGCGGCTGGTCGGCTCGGCGGCCCGGCCGCGCGGCTGAGGCGGCTGGTCGGCTCGGCGGCCCGGCCGCGCGGCTGAGGCGGCTGGTCGGCTCGGCGGCCCGGCCGCGCGGCTGAGGTGGTCGATCAATCCGTTTCGGTATCGTGACCCACGGGTACGACCCGATGGACCGGACAGACCCGGGAGGGGGCCATCGTGGACAGCCGGCTGAGGGTACAGGGCCATTCGATCCAGCCGATGCTGGTCACGTTTCCATACGGGTTGTTCGTCTGGGCCGTGATCTTCGACCTCAGCGACCTCGTCGGCGGGCCGGCGTTCCTCGGCGAGCTGGGCTACCTCACGGCGGTGGCGGCGCTGGTGGCCGCCGCGCTCACCGCCGTCGCCGGCATGGTCGACCTGTGGGACGTGCCGAACGACCGTACCCGCCGGACGGCGATCACGTTCAACCTTATCAACGGCGCGGTCGCGGTCCTCTTCGTCTTCTGCTGCCTGGTCCGGTCCCGCTCGCCCGAGCACGCCCCGACCGGCGGGACCTTCGCCGTCGAGCTGCTGGCGCTGGCGGTCGGCGCGGTCGGGGTACGGCTCGGCACCGTGCTGGTGCGCCGCTTCGACCGGGACCGCACCGAGGCCACCACCCTCGACGCGCTCGGTACCGCCTCCCCGGCCCCGCCCCGCATCGCCTTCGGCCGGGCCCGGATGTCCCGCCTCGCCCGTGGCGTGTTCGTCCCGGGCCAGAGCCGGCGCACCGGCCGGGTGGCCCGGGGCGCGAGGGCCGGGGGCGCGGCGGTGGGAAGCGCGGCGGTGGGGAGTGTGGCGGCGGACCCGGGCGCCGTTACCGCGCCCGTCGAGGAACGCACGGTGCCGCTGCCGCGTCCGGGCCGGTCAGCGTCGGCCCGTGTGACCGCGCCGTCCCGT
>NZ_JBFAPK010000004.1:30638-36916 GCF_040676675.1 Micromonospora sp. NPDC049559
CCGGCCTGACGCCTGCTGCCGCGCCGTCCCGTCCGGCCTGACGCCTGCTGCCGCGCCGTCCCGTCCGGCCTGACGCCTGCTGCCGCGCCGTCCCGTCCGGCCTGACGCCTGCTGCCGCGCCGTCCCGCCCGGCCTGACGCCTGCTGCCGCGCCGTCCCGCCCGGCCTGACGCCTGCTGCCGCGCCGTCCCGTCCCGGCCTGACGAGTGCTCAGCCGTGCGCCTCGGCCCGGTGCGCGGCCAGCACGTCGTCGCCGAAGTCGCTGCGGGGGCGCCGCAGCACGGTGTGCGCGTGGTTGCCGTCGTCGCTGGTGTTGTCGTACTCGATCAGCAGGTTGTCGCCCTGCACCCGGTAGTAGTGCCGCTGCCCTGGCCCGGTCGGGCCCTCCCAGGCGAAGTGCAGCTCGCCCGCCTCGACGCGGGCCGCCTCGCGCGCGGCCAGCTCCGCGGGCAGCCGGTCGAGGTACAGCCGGACGAGCTGGTCCAGCAGCGACCGCGCGGAGCCGGTCAGCCGGCCGCGGGCCAGCCCGAGGGGTTCGATCCGTGGGCCGGTACGCGGCGAGGTGGCGCTGCGGATGTCGCCGGGCGCGTCGCCGGAGACGATCGCCTCGGCCCGCCGGGCCGGGTCCAGCGCCGCGAGCAGCTCCCGGGCGAGGTCCTCCTCGGGCGCCAGCGGTCGGGAGACGGTACGTCCGTGGTAGTCCACCCGGGCCGGGTTGGCGCCGAGGAAGACCGGGGCGGGGGAGACCTCGCCGTCCACGACGGTCATGGTGACCGAGAGGTGGTGCCCCTCGAACCGCCAGGACCAGTGGTCGTCGCGCTCGGGGTCGCCGAAGACGGCCACCCAGTAGTCGTTGCTGTGCCGACCCCGGCGACCCCGTTCGGAGCGGTCGAGCACCTCCTCCAGGGCGACCACCGCCATTGCCTGGGCGTACGCGTGCGGGCTGAGCGCGGTGGCGAGCAGGCGGTGCGCGGCCTTGCGGCCGGTGTTGTCGAGATCGGCGAGGCAGGCGCCGGGTCGGGGCGCCGGCCGGTACTCGATCCAGCGGCGGGCCGCGTCGTCGGCGAACGGTAGCGCCGCCAGCCGGTGCGAGGCCTCGTCCAGCGAGGTCAGCAGCGCACTCGCGGCCTTGCGCATCCGCGCGCTCAGGGAGTCGTCCACCCGGCTGTTATACCCGAGTCCCGGCCGCCGCCGGCCCCGACCGGCGCCCCAACCTCGACGGATCGGCCTCGGCGAGGTCGGTCGGCCGCTCGGCTGCCCCCGTGGATCATCGGGCGCGAGCACCGCAGCCTGCCGAAGCAAACTTCCCTATCGTTCCGTTGATGGGGTAGGTTAGAGCCAAATGACGAACGAAATGTACTCGGTCGAGCAGGTGGCGGAGCGGCTCGGCCTGCACGTGCGGACCGTGCGCGGCTACATCCGCGGCGGCCGGCTCCGGGCGGTACGCATCGGCAAGCAGTACCGGATCGCCCGCGCCGACCTCGACGCCCTCACCGGCAGACCTCCGCCGCCCGCCGCCGAGCGCCCGGGCGGCGCGGTGCTGGTGGAGGCGTCGAGCATCGTGCAGATCGACGGCGTCGACCGGGCGGCGGCCGACCGGCTCGCCACGCTCGTGCTGGCCGCCGCGAACACCGGTCACGACCCGGCGCGCCCGCTGCGCGTGCAGACCGTCCACGACGAGGAACGGAACCGGATGAAGATCGTGGTACTGGGCGGCGCCGCCGCCACCGCCGAGTTGTTGCACCTGGTAGAGGCCGTTCTCGACGGCGACAACGGCCTGCTCGCGGGGGAGGCCGGCGATGCCTGACGTGGTACGCGAGCGGGCCGGCGTGCCGGTGCTGGTCTGCGACCCGGACGGGCCGCCGATCGCCACGGTGCAGGACGCGCTGGACCTGATCGGGGCCGCCTTCGCCGGCGCCGAGGTGGTGGCGGTACCGGCGGGCCGGCTGGACGACGGGTTCTTCTCCCTGAGCACCCGCTTCGCCGGGGAGATCATGCAGAGGTTCGTCAACTACCGGCTGCGCCTGGTGGTCGTCGGCGACATCTCCCGGCACCTGGCGGCGAGTTCGGCGCTGCGTGCGCTCGTGGAGGAGTCCAACCGCGCCGACCACGTCTGGTTCGTACCGGACCTCGACGCGCTCGACGCCCGGCTGCGCGTCACCGCCTGATGTCGTCCCGGTCGTCACGCTGGTCCGTCGCCCCGGTCCGGCGCGCCGACCGGCGGCGGCCCGGTGGCCTGTCCGCCGGTGGTCCGTCCGCCCGGCCGCGCCCCGTCGGCGGGGCGGTGATTGACAGCGCCGGTACGGGCTCCTTCAATGGCCGGGTGAGCGAACCCGCGAGCCCGGACGAGAGGCGGGACCTGCTCGACAGCCACCGCTGGCGACCGCTGCGGCTGCTGCTTGAGTCGATGGACGCCGACATCGTGGCGCTCTACGCGGACGCGGGCGTCACCGGTCTGCGGGCCCGCTTCGTCGGGCCGTTGATCCAGCTCGGCCGGCGCGAGTCGATGACCATCCAGGAACTCGCCACCGCGATCGAGGTCACCCACTCGGCCATGAGCCAGACGGTGGCGGCGATGCGTACCGCCGGGTTCGTGGAGAGCGTCGCGGACGCGGCCGACGCCCGGGCGCGGCGGATCCGGCTCAGCGCTCGGGGGCGCGAGGTGCTGCCGCTGCTGGAGGCGGAGTGGCGGGCCACCGAGGCGACCGTACGCGAGATCGAGGCCGAGATCCCGTACCCGCTGAGCCGGGTCGTCGAGGAGATCAGTGTGGTGCTCGCCCGGCGCCCGTTCCGGCAGCGACTCGACGACAACATCGCCCGGGCGCTGCGCGGAGAACTGGAGTGAGGCGTTCAGCGGGCACCGACGGCCGGCTCGCCGCCCTCGGGCGCGCCCGCGCCGTCGTAGACGAAGACCACCAGCGGGATGCCGTTGCGCTCCTCCCGGTTCGAGGTGCGCAGGTAGCGCTGCATCAGCCCGTCGACCTCCAACTGTACGATCGCCGCGTCCTCGGCCGTGAAGAGCAGCCCGTCCCGCGGACCGCCGAGGAGCAGCGCGTCGGGCTCCCGCGTGGTGCTCATGGCGGGCCGGCTACCCGCCGCCCGGCCCGGTAAACCCCGGCCACGCCGGCCGGCGTCCGTCCGCGCCGTCAGCCGCGGCCCGGCCTCGGGGGCAGGTCCTCGGGTACGCCGGGCGTGGGCTGGAGCAGGGCGAGCATCTCGGGCAGGTCGAAGAAGGCGGCCGTCTCGACCGCCGACGGGGTGCCGGCGGCGGGGTCGGCCCCGGCCGCGAGCAGGACCTGGACCGTCTCGGCCGAGCGCCGGAAGGCCGCCGCGGCCAGCGCGGTCTGCCCCCGGTCGTTGACCCGGTCCGGATCGGCGCCGCGCTCCAGCAGCGCGGCGACGGTGTCGGGCCGGATGTGGTACGCCGCCAGGATCAGCAGCGTGTCGCCCCGGTCGTTGGTCAGGTTCACCGGCAGGCCGGCGTCGACGTAACCGGCCAGCGTCGCCGTCTCGCCCTCCCGCGCCAGGTCGAACATCCGGTGCGCGAACGCGATCGTCTCGGCGTCGAGGTCGTCGGCCACCCGCTCAGCCTATCCGGAACCGGTCGTCCCGCCGGCCGTGGCCGACGAGCCCACAGCGGTCCGGGCCGCGCCGACGAATCCGCGCGGACCCCGGCGGTCTCGACGCGCCCGGACCGGTCCCGGCCTGCCCGCCGCACCCGTGAGTCCGCGCTGGCCGCCGCCCCGCCCGGTGAATCTAGATCTTGACTTAAGCCTTAATGGAAGTAAAGCTTCGCGAAAGCGCGCACTGGCCGTCCTGACCGGTCGCTCCCTCCACGAGGGAGAACGACCGGCCCGCCGGCCGTCCGTGGCGCGACCCGGACGCCGGTACCAGTGCGAAGCGTGTGAGAGCGACCTCTCCCCACCACAAGGAGGCGCCGTGAGGCGATCCACCAGCGCGGCGTTGGTCGCCGCGTCCGCGACGGCGAGCGTGCTGCTCGCCGCCGCGCTCCCGGCGACGGCCACCGCGGCGAGCGCGTCGGCCGGTACGGGCAACCATCCGCAGCGGGGCAACCCGGTGACCGGCACCTACTCGACGGACGCCGGTACCGGCTGGCGCGAGCTGCCCACCGTACGGGTGGGCGACGACCCGGGCGGGCCGGTCGACGCGACCGTCGTGGCCGACCCCAGCCAGGTCCGGCAGCGGTACGCGGGGATCGGCTTCTCGCTGGACGAGACGAGCGTGTCGAACCTGTGGAAGCTCACCCCGGCCAAGCGCGAGGAGGCGGTCCGCCTGCTCGTCGACCCGAAGACCGGCGCGGGCCTGGACCGCTTCCGGGTGACGATCGGCAGCCCCGACGTCATCGAGCACCTGCCGTTCTGGTCGGAGGACGACCTGCCGGCGGGCGTGACCGAGGACTTCGGGCTGAAGCACTTCTCGATCCAGCGTGACCTGGACCTGCACATCGTCGACACCATCAAGCTGATTCAGAAGTACAACCCGAGGGCGACCTTCTTCGCCTCGGCCTGGAGCGCCCCGGCCTGGATGAAGACGAACAACCGGTTCACCGGCGAGGTCGCGTTGCGGCCCGGCAGCACCACCAGCTACTACCAGGTGGGCAAGCTGCGGGAGGACTGCATCGACGTCTTCGCCCGGTACTACGTCAGGTTCGTCCAGGCGTACGCCCGGCACGGCATCCGCATCGACGCGGTGACGCTGCTCAACGAGCCCGGCATGGACGTGGTCTACCCGGCGATGGACATCAGCGTGGCACAGCAGCAGAAGCTGGCGCTCGCGATCCACCGCGAGTTCGCCGCCGCCCGGCTCGACACCCAGCTCTACGTGCACGACTTCAACTTCTGGGACTGGCGCGACCCGAACAGCACCGAGACCAAGAACTACTACCGCATTCTGGAGGACGCGCCGGACGGTTCGGTGACCGGTGCGCAGGTACGGGCGGCCACCGACGCGATCGCGTTCCACCCGTACTGGGGCGACCCGACGGTGATGCGGGACGCGTACGAGCAGACCGGCAAGCCGGTGCACATGACCGAGACGAGCGACCTCTCGCCGGAGACGGTGCTCAACTACTTCCGGCTGGACGCCAGCTCGTACGTCCTCTGGGCCCAGGCGACCGACCAGGACGGCGGGACGCTGCACTGGACGGACAAGCGCGACAACAACGTCGACTGGGAGGAGATCGGCCGGACCACCAAGTGGCCGGACCGCCTGGTCAAGGTGGACACCACGAAGCGGGACTTCACGGTGCGCGACGAGCTGTACCGGCTGGGGCAGTTCGCCCGGTACCTGAGCCCGGACGACGTGCGGGTGGAGTCGAGCGCGGCGACCGACGGGGTGAGCAACGTGGTCTACCGGGACGGGCAGGACAACTTCGTGGCGGTCGTCGGCAACGCCGCGGACGCCGAGCGGACGGTACGCGTCGTCGTGGCGGGGGAGTCCTTCGTGCAGAAGGTACCGGCCCACTCGTTCGCCACGCTGCGCTGGAAGGCGCAGCTGCCGTCGGCGCGGGGCAACCACGCCCCGAGCCTGGCCGAGGTCGCCGACGTGGTCGCGGACCAGTACGCGACGGTACGGGTACCGCTGCGGGCGACCGACCGCGACGGTGACCGGCTCGCGTACTACGCCACCGAGCTGCCCGGCGGCGCCAGCCTCGACGCCGCGACGGGCGTGCTGACGCTGCGCCCGACCTCCGTCGGCGAGCAGGAGGTGACCGTGACCGTCACCGACGGGGTGGCGAGCGACCGGGTGACGGTGCACGTGACCGTACGCCCGCACGGCGCCCCGGTGGGGGAGCGGGTGGAGGCCGAGTCCTACGTCGGGCAGCACGGCTGGACCGAGGGCGGCAACTTCGTGGAGAGCAACCCGGCCGCCAGCGGCGGGAAGAACATCGGCTGGACCGCCGCCGGGAACTGGCTCACCTATCGCGTGGACGTCGCGCAGGCCGGCACGTACGACCTGGAGCTGCGGGTCGCCGCCGGGGCGGGCGCGGTGGCGGACGCCGTGTCGTTCCGGGACGCCGCCGGCCAGGTGCTCGCCACCGCCTCGGTACCGGACACGGGCGGCTGGGGCAGCTACCAGTCGGTGCACGTACCGGTCACCCTGACCGCCGGCGACCAGCTCGTGACCGTCTACTGCGAGAAGGGCGGCTTCAACCTCGACTACCTCCGCCTCGCGGCGGCCTGACGCCACCCGCCTCGTCGATCTAGGGCAAATCCGTGCTAGTTGATCTCCAATCACGAGGATTTGCCCTAGATCGAC
>NZ_JBFAPK010000004.1:36926-168378 GCF_040676675.1 Micromonospora sp. NPDC049559
GTGTTCAATCCCGGAAAACCCCTGTATTGTAAAACAACACACCCGAGGATTTGCCCTAGATCGACGGGGTCAGTGGTCCAGGTTGAGCTGCCAGGAGACGCCGAAGCGGTCGACCAGCCAGCCGAACTTGGCGCTGAAGCCGTACGACCCGAGCGGCATCAACTCCTGGCCCTTCTCGACCAGCGCCGCGTACCGCCGGTCGAGTTCGCTCTCGCTGTCGCACCGCACGTAGAGCGACATCGCCGGGGTGAACGTGAACCCGTGCGACACGCTGCTGTCGATGCACATGAACTGCTGCCCGGCGAGCGTGAACGTGGCGTGCCGGACGGAGCCCTCGACCCCTTCCTCGCCCGGACCGTAGCGCGACACGGCGAGGACCTCGGAGTCGTCGAAGAGTGAGGTGTAGAACGTCATCGCCTCCTCGGCGCGCCCCTCGAACATCAGAAACGTGGTGACCTTCTGCGCTGGCATGCTCGACATGGCCGCAGTATTTCGGTGCGGACTTATATAAGTCAAGCCCGGTACTTACTCCGGCGTGTCTCCCCGTCGATCTAGGGCAAATCCGTGCTAGTTGATCTCCAATCACGAGGATTTGCCCTAGATCGACGGTGTCAGTGCGGGGCGGCGCCCATCCGGGTGGCCAAGTCGGCCACGGCCGGCGGGGGAGTGCCCCGGACGCGCCGCCGCGCGTCGGACATCACCTCGTGGGCGACCGGCCGGTACCGGATCTCGGCCGGGGCGAGCCGGTCGCCCGCGACCGGCGCCGCCCCGGCGCTCGCCGCGTCGCCGACCTGGGCGTACGCGTGGGCGAGGTCGAGCAGGTGCTGGGCGCGGCGCTCGGCCGGCAGGGCGGCCAGCTCCGGCGCCGGGATCTCCTGGTGTACGCGTACCGCCCGGCCGCCCTCGCCCAGCTCCACCGCGGCGGCGACCCGGTGCAGCGCCACGTTGGTCGGGCCGAAGCTGGTCCAGTAGTGGTTCCGCCCGTCGCCGACCACGGCGGCGGCCCGCTCGGCCGCGTGGAGCAGCTCGCGTACCATCTCGCCCTCGCCCTGCCGGGCGGCGGCCATCGCGGCCTGGAGCAGCAGCTGCCCGTGCACCGCGAGCCCGGCCGGCTCGGTCGGCGCCGGGCCGCCCGGGGCGAGCCGGTGTGCGACGGTGAGCTGCGCCTCCAGCGCCGAGCGGGTCCGCCCGAGCGCGAGCAGCGCGTTGCCGGCCCGGGAGGCGGCGACGCCGGCCAGCAGCGGATCGTCGGCGCGCGCCGAGACTGCGGTCGCCCGGTCCGCGGCGAGCCAGGCCAGCTCGGGCGCGCCCAGCTTGCGCAGCACCGACGAGGCGATCTGGTACGCCTGCCCGAGCAGGTGCGCGGCGTCGCGTCCCGCCTCGTCGCCGTTCCGGTGGTGGTGCGCGTCGGCGGCCTGGGCGTGCTGCAGCAGCCCGGGCAGGCTGCGGACCAGCAGGTCGTACCCGGCGTGCTGGAAGCCGAGCCAGGCATGGTCGACGGCCTTGCGCAGCTCCCGCAGGTCGGGCTGCGGCAGGTCGCGGTCGAGGCACCAGCTCGCCGGCGGGTACCGCTCCAGCGCCGTCCGCAGCGCGTCCCAGTCGAGCCGCGCCGGGCCGCCGCCACCTCCACCGCCGCTGCTGCCGCTGCCGGCTCCCGATCCGGCCGCCAACAACAGTTGTACGTCGATCCGCAGCGCGCCGGCGACCTGTTGCAGCACGGAGAACCGGTCGAGCGTACGGACGCCGCGCTCCACCTTCTCGACCCAGCTCTTGGACCTGCCGAGCTGGTCGGCGAGCAGTTGCTGGGTCAGGCCCCGCCCGTGCCGCCAGTACGCGACCCGCTGCCCGATCGGCATCGTTAATTCCTCTGTCATATTTGCGTTTTGCTTTCGCGGCTCGTCGCCGCCCTTTGTTGCCCGGCCCTTCGCCTCCACGCCATTCCCTCCGCCGTTTCGGGGTGGATGGGCCGCCCGCATTCGGGTCGCGGGCGGCCCGCGGTTTAGCCCGTCCCCTAATGCCGATCATCGTCGGGGGAGAAGGCGACGACTTCTCGGAAAATCCGAGCGATTCCGCTGGGAACACTCTGGACTCGGGCCGGGTCCACGAGGGAGGATGCTGCGGGTACTACCTGGGGTGACCGCGTACTTACGACCGGAGTGTTGGATGAACCTCGACATGTGGATTCGCGCGTTGAAGGCCGCGCGGGCGAGTGCGGACATCTCTCAGGAGGGGTTGGCGAGCCTGGTCAAATGGAGCAGCTCCACCGTTGCGGCGATCGAAACGGGTCGTCGCCGGCCGACCATGGAATTCGCCGTCGCCTCCGACGAGATGCTCGGCACCGGTGGCCTGCTCGCCGAACTCCTGCCGATGGTGGATCAGCAACTTTCGCCGATCTGGTTCGCGCCGTGGCGCGGCTACGAGGCGGACGCGCTGCGGCTGCGCACCTTCGAGCCCTGCCTGGTGCCGGGGCTGTTGCAGACCGAGGCGTACGCCCGGGCCATCATCGGGGCCGGCGGACTGAATCCGCCCGACAAGATCGAGGAACTGGTCGCGGTCCGGATGGAGCGGCAGGAGCTGTTGCACCGGGAGGACCCGCCCGAGTTGCTCTTCATCCTCGACGAGGCCGCGCTGCGCCGCCCGGTCGGCGGCCCCGAGGTGCTCGACGCCCAACTCGGCCACCTGCTGGAGGTGGCGCGGCTGCGGCACGTCCGGCTGCACGTGATCCCCGCCGACGCCGGCGCGCACGTCGGGCTCACCGGGGGCTTCATCGTGGCCGACATTCCCGACGACGAGCAGGTGGTCTACCTGGAGAACGTGGCCCGGGGGCAGGTCGTCGACGACCCGGAACTGGTCCGGCTGATCCGCCGGAAGTGGGATAGCCTGCTCGGAGAAGCGCTCTCCGAGCGCGCCTCGCTGGAGCTCATCAAGAGTCTGAAGGTGACTTATGATCGATGACCCCCGGACCAGCGACTTCCGCACCGACTCGGCCGCCACTCCGCGCTGGCGCACGTCGACCCGCTCCGGCGACACGGGCGGCAACTGCGTGCAGGTGGCGGACAACCTCCCCGGCCGGGTGCTGGTACGCGACAGCAAGGACCGTACCGGCGGCACCCTGACCTTCGATCCGGCGGCCTGGCGTTCCTTCGTGGACTACGCGAAGGCATCGCGCCGGGCTGGATAAGACACGGCGCCCAGCGGCGCGCGCGGGGTTGGTGGCCTGACCGAGACATGGACGGCCGCACGGTCCCTTGGTCGCGTCGATCGAGGGCGCCCGTGCGGCCTTCCCTCGCGCCGACGGGCGGCTCGCTGCCGCTATGGTGCTCGCCGTGAATCGATCACTCGCCGTCGTCGCCGTGATTGCCGCCGTCGTAGGGCTGGCCGGCTGCGGAGCCGACAACTCCCCGGCAGCAAGCCCCTCCAGCGGCGCGCCGACTCCCACCAGGAGCCCGAGCTGGGCGGCGCAGCGCACCCCACCCGCGTGGGCGAACTACACCGCGGGCGATGGGAAAGCCCAGGAGGCGTGCAAAGGTACTGCTGGCGCGCAGCATTTCAAGCAGGATGGCGACCCAATGATCATGGCGGTCACTGCCGGCAACGCCAAGCGGTCGAAGGTCGAGCCGATCCGCGACGCCGGGCAGCGCGTGCTCGAAGCCGCCCAACTCGCCAAGTTTCGCGAGGGAGAGCCCGGCGAGGCGGAGGCCCGTGCCGGCCTGGTGAAAGCAACGGCCTCCTTGCGCGCCGAGTGCGTGAAACTCGGGCTGACGTACGAGGGGTATTTCCGGTAGGCGCTACTTCTGCCCGGGTACGACCAGCCCGGTCTCGTACGCGGTGATCACGGCCTGCACCCGGTCGCGCAGGCCGAGCTTGGTGAGCACGTTGCTGACATGCGTCTTCGCGGTGTGGGTGCTGATCACCATGGCGGCGGCGATCTCCGGATTGGACATGCCCTGCGCGAGCATCCGCAGCGTCTCGCGCTCCCGACCGGTCAGCACGGACAGCCGCTCCGCGGGCAGCGGACGGGCCACGCCGCCCGTGGTGAACTGCTCCACCAGCCGGCGGGTCACCGACGGCGCGAGCAGCGATTCACCCTCCGCCACCACGCGTACGGTGTGCACGAGGTCGTCGCGGCGCACGTCCTTGAGCAGAAAACCGCTGGCGCCCGCCCGCAGCGCGTCGAAGACGTGGTCGTCCTGGTCGAAGGTGGTCAGCATGACGACTCGGCAGTCGGTCTCGGCGCCGATGATCCGGGCGGCCTCGATGCCGTCCATGCCCGGCATCCTGATGTCGAGCAACGCCACGTCGGGGTGATGGTCGCGGACGGCGGCGACGGCCTGGAAGCCGTCACCCGCCTCGGCGACCACCTCGATGTCGGCCTGCGCGTCCAGGATCATCGCGAAGCCGGCGCGCACCAACTCCTGGTCGTCGGCGACCACTACCCGGGTCACAGCGGCAACCGCGCGCGTACCGTGAAGCCCGTGGGGCCCGGACCCGCCGACGCGGTCCCGCCGCACGCGGCGGCGCGCTCCCGGATGCCGACCAGGCCGTTGCCGCCGGACGGCAGCCCGGCCCGGGCGCCCCGGCCGTTGTCCCGAATCTCGATCGCCAACTCCCGCTCCCGCCAGCTCAGCCGCACGTCGACGCGGGACGCGTCAGCGTGCTTGACGACGTTCGTGAGCGCCTCCTGAGTGATCCGGTAGACGGCCGCCCCCACGTCCGGCGGCAGCGGCCGGGGCTCGCCCGCCACCTCGTACCCCACCTCGAACCCGGCCCCCGCCGCCTGCCGCACCAGGTCGGGCAGGTCCTCGACGGCCGCCCGCGGAGCGCCCGACCCCGGCTCCTCCCGGAGCACCGCGAGGATGCGGCGAAGCTGGTCCATCGCGTCCCGGCCGGCACCGGCGATGGCGTCGAACGTGGCCACGGCCCGCTCCGGGTCGGCCCGCACCACCACCGGCCCGGCCTCCGCCTGCACCACCATGAGGCTCACGGCGTGCGCCAGGATGTCGTGCATGTCGCGGGCGATCCGGGCCCGCTCCCGCTCGGCGGCCCGTTCGGCTGCCAGCGTCCGCTCCCGCTCAAGTCGGGCGGCCCGCTCCTCCAGGACGGCGGCGTGCGCCCTGCTCCCCGCCGCCGCCCGACCCAGGGCGTACGCGGTCACGGAGACGACGACGCCCCGAAGCGCGGTGTCCGAGGATCCGACCGTGAGCAGCCCGCCACCGAGGATGACGATGAGCGCGCCCCAGCGCACCCGCCGTCCGGACCGCGCGGACACCGTGTAGAGGGCGATGAGCGGCCCGTACCAGAGCGGCTGCGGCGCGACGGCGTCCACCAGGTCGTACGAACCACTGAAGGCGTAGGTGACGAACAGTACGGGCAGGGCCGCCCTCCGCCGAACCACCAGCGGCAACGCGGAACCGACCGCGACGACGTACCCCCACCAGTGCCACGGACCGTCCCGGGACAGCAGCGGCCAGAGCTGCGCCACCGCGGCACATACCGCCAGCGCGGCATCCGACCACGGCGAACGCGCCCACCGACCCCACCACACGGTGCGCCATGCTGTCATGCGGTCGCGGGAGTCCGCCGGGCGAGGGTGACCAGCGCGACCAGGATCAGCAGGCCGGCCACCGGGAGCAGATCCAGACTGGTCACCGCGACCCCGATGCCGAGCAGCAGCACCACCGGAACCCACGCCGCGACGCGCCGCCGCACCGCGAGGTGGACGACCAGCGCGAGCAGCCCGACGTAGAACAACGCCGGCCCCGGCCCGTAGACGGCCACCGTGACACCGGGCACGTCCTGCACCTGGCCGAACATCTGCCGCATGCCGGCCTTGTCGTCGGCCGCGAGCCCCACCACGACGTCGATGCCGATCTGCGCGATCGAACAGACCAGACCGGCCACGCCGACGACGGCGGCGGTGGTGGCGATCCTGCCGCCGCCGGTCGTCCGGCGCGCGGCGAGCAGCACGAACCCGAAGAGGACCAGGGCGACGAGGAAGGCGAGATGCCCCAGGGTCCAGAGGAGACCGGGGCCGTACCGCCCGTCGAGCCCGTCCAGCAGCCGGACCAGGCCGTAGACGATCGTGAGAGCGGGCGCGACGACGAAGGAGAGGTGAGTTTTCCGCACGCGGTCGATCGTGGTCCGTACGCGGCCCGGAAACCTCGCCGACGTCGGCGATCTTCCGGCTCACCCACACGACCCGGTACGGATGCACCGGTCGCCTGTCGAGCCAGCTCGTCGCCGGTCAGGCGGTGGTCGGGTCGCTCTCCGGGCGCCAGATCCAGTTGCGGCGGTCGTACCGGGGCCGCAGCCCGAAGCGCAGCATGTTGTTCAGCGAGCTGTTGGAGGCCCCCTCGGCCGGACGGCCGGTCTCGCCGACCAGCCACCGGCAGCCGGCCTCGGCGGCGGCGCGGGCGCGGGCGGCCAGCAGGGCGGACTGGGCTCCCCGACCCCGGTGGTCGGGCCGGGTGGCGCCAGAGTTGAGCGAGGCGACCTCGCCGTGCAGGTAGAGGTTCGCCCCGGCCACGATCTCGTCGCCGTCCCAGGCGGCGAAGGGGCGGAAGTGCGGGTGCTCGACCGTGGCGGCGACCATCCGGCTCAGCCACTCGTCGGACATCCCGAAGGTGTCGCAGATCAGCGTGGCCCACTCCCGCGCGTCCGCCGGGCCGACCGGCCCCACCCGCAGGTCGGTACGCCCCGGCGTGACGTCCTCGACCGGGGCGGCGAGCTTGACCCAGCAGCCGCCCTCGGCGATGCCGTACGCGGCGCGGATCTCGTCCCAGTCGGCCGGCAGCGCCTCCGGGGCGATCTGCAACGTGGCCATCGGGCTGCCGTGCTCGCGGTGGAAGTCGACGATCTCGCCGATCAGGGGCGCCGTCACCGGCTCGGTCAGCCCGATCCCGAGGGACTTGCACCAGTAGCCGCCGCTCGGGTCGGCGCGCATGGCGAGCGAGACGCCGCCGCCGATCCGCCGGGCGGTGATGCCGAGCGCGGTACGGACCGGCTCCGGCGCGGACGCCTCGTACTGGAACATGAACTCCGCCTCGACGGACTCCGCGAGCGCGGTCAGGTTCTCTGTCACGGTGCGTTCCGATCGGCGCGGCGGGACGGGCGGGAGGCGTACCCGGGTAAGGCGTACCCGATCATCCAACCCGCCCCGGGCCCACCGCCCACCGCCGGGCCCGCGGGTGTGACCTGGGACGCGTCCGCGTCAGGGGGTCAGCTCGGTGTAGGCGGCGAGCACCTGCCCGTCCGGCCCGTACGCCACCAGCCGCCCGTGGGCCAGGTTCGCGCTGCGGAAGGAGAACTCCCGCCCGCCGGGGTGCAGGTCGAGCAGCGGGATCACCCGGGGCGCCCCGCCGGGCGCGGACTGGTACTCCAGCCGGGCGACGCCGGCGTCGACCACGCCGTTGACGCGTACCTTGGTCTTCTCGCGCACGACGCCGAAGTGCACCGCGGCGGCCGGGGCGGCGCAGCCCTCCCGCGGGCGGCAGAAGAAGAAGTAGCGCGGGTTGCCGGCGTCGGCGAGCGTGTACGCCTTGAACGTCGGGTCCGCGCCGGCCGGCAGCGGCAGCACGGCGAAGCAGGCCAGCGTGGCGGTGAGCGCGGTGGCCGCGCGCAGCCACCCGCGCCCGGTCCCGGCCCGGCCACTCCCGGCCCGGCGGACCGAGCCGACCGTGACCGCCGCGGCCCCGCCGAGCCCGGCCAGGCAGACGCCGACCGCCCCGAACGCGCGGGCGTTCTCCAGCAGGAACTGGAGCCCGGGAAAGGTCGAGACGTCGCTGAGCAGCGCGCCCAGCGAGAGGGTCATGGCCACCAGCAGCAGGACCCCGGCGACCCGGCGCGGCAGGCCGTGCGTGGCGATCATGAGCATCGCGGCGAGCACGGTCCAGACCTGGTGGTGGGTCCAGGAGACCGGGGAGGCGACCAGCGTGGCGCAGCCGACCAGTACCGCCGCCCGGGCCGGTTCGTCCGCCAACTGGATCTGCCGGGCCCGCAGCAGCGCGACGCCGCAGACCAGCGCGACGAGCGCCGCCCAGACGATCGGCAGCGTGTCGGGGGCGACGCCGACACGCATGAGCATGCCGTGCACGGACTGGTTGCCGAGTGAGGCGAGGTTGCCGATCCGGGACGTCTCCAGGACCGTCCCGGTCCAGTACGTCCAACTGTCGGCGGGGAACACGAGCGCGGCGAGCGCGGCGCAGCCGACGAACGCGGCGGCGGCGCGGGCGGCGTCCCGGTACCGGCGGGAGACCAGGAAGAAGACCACGAAGAGCAGCGGAGTCAGTTTGATCGCGGCGGCGACGCCGACCAGTACGCCCCGGTAGCGGGCCGGGGTGACGCCCACCGCGTCGGCCAGCGCCAGGAGCACGATGAAGACGCTGACCTGCCCGAACCTCAGGTTGCTCTGCGCCGGCGCGGAGAGCAGCAGCGCGCAGGCGACCGCCGCGACAACCAGCGGGCGCCGCCGCGGCGCCGTGGTGATCGCGTTGCCGAGCACGGTGGCGATGGCGGCGACCGCGGCGCAGACCAGGGCCAGCCAGATCACCTGCACCGCCGGCTCGGGCAGCGCCGCGATCGGGCGGAGCAGCAGCATCGCGAAGGGCGGATAGGTGAACGGGCCGCCGTTGGCGGCGGCGTACTCGTACAGCGGCCGGCCGGCCTCGACGGTCTGCGCCGCGCCGTAGTAGATGTGCAGGTCGGAGAGGCGGTCGCCGGCAGGGCGGAGCAGCACCAGCACCGACGAGGCCGCGCCGATCGCGGCGAAGAGCAGCCACAGCAGGCGGGCGCGGCGCGCCACCATCGGCTCCGGCCGCGCCCGCATTGACCCAGATCGCGCCACCATCGGCCCAGATTACCGGCGGAAGGCGCCGGATCACGGCCCGTCCACAGCGGAGTTGTGCGGTGTGTCCTCACCCAGGCCGGCCCTCACCCCGGCCGGCCCTCACCCCGGCCGGCCCTCACCCCGGCCGGCCCTCACCCCGGCCGGCCGGGAGCCGGCGCGGCCGACGCGCCCGGGACCCTCCGGTCCGGATGCCGGACCGGCGCCTGAATCCCGCTCGACATGATCGACAGAACGCGGCCTAATGGCACGGTGAGATCACCCGACACCGGCGAGGAACTGTTGTCGATCGGTCAGCTCGCGGCCCGGTTCGGGCTCGCCACCCACGTGCTGCGGCACTGGGAGGCGATGGGGCTGCTGACCCCGGCGGCCCGGATCAACGGACGGCGCTACTACGGCCGGGAGCAGCTCACCCGGCTCGGCGTGATCCGGTTGGGCAAGCGCGCCGGGCTCGGCCTGACGGAGCTGCGGCAGCTGCTCGCCGGCGGCGACCGCGCCGCCCGGGACGCCATCCTGCGCCGCCAGTTGGCCGCGCTGCGGCAGCGGATCGAGCAGGCCAGGGCTTCCCAGCGGCTCATCGAGCACGCCCTGGACTGCCCCCACCCGGACTACCTGAGCTGCCCCGACTTCCAGCGGGCGGTGGCCGCGGCGGTCCCCGCCGCACCCCGAGGCGCGGCTTGACTTCAGGTCGACCTGAAGTTGCAGGGTGGGGCCATGACCGAGATCGACGAACGGCCCCGGCCGGAATCCCCGACGGAATCGCTGGTACGGCGGCTGGACGCCGCCGAGACGTTGCCGGAGGCGGTACGCCTGCGCGAACGCTCGTACGAGCTGCTGCGGGTCGTACCGGGGACGACCGTGCTGGACGTCGGCTGTGGCGCCGGCCGGGCCGTCGCCGAACTCGGCGCGCGCGGCGCCCGGGCGGTCGGCGTGGACGTGCGGGAGGAGATGGTCGCGGTGGCGCGCGACCGCTGGCCGGACGGTACGTTCCGGACCGGCGACGCGTACGACCTGCCCTTCGCCGACGGGGAGTTCGCCGCGTACCGGGCGGACAAGGTGTACCACGAACTCGACGCCCCGCCCCGCGCCCTCGCCGAGGCACACCGGGTGCTCGCCCCCGGCGGGCGCGTCGTCCTCGTCGGGCAGGACTGGGACGCCTTCGTGATCGACTCCGACGACCCCGGGCTCACCCGGACGATCGTGCGGGCCCGCGCCGACACGATCGCCTCCCCGCGCGCCGCCCGGGGCTACCGCAACCTGCTGCTCGACGCCGGCTTCGAGGGAGTCACGGCGGAGGTGCGCACCGGCGTCTTCACCGACGCGACCATGCTGCCGATGCTCGCCGGGCTCGCCGACGCCGCCCGCGCCTGCGGGGCGGTGACGGCAGAGCAGGCCGACGCGTGGCGCGCGGAGCAGGCCGGGCGGGCCGAGGTCGGGCGGCTCTTCCTTGCCGTACCGATCTTCCTGGCCGCCGGGCGGCGCCCCTGACCCCCTCGTCCCGCCCGGTCGTCCCGCCCGGTCGTCGCGGCACCGGAACGGGGACGGTACCTTTGCGGACCGGGCGCCCGGTCCGGTCGCCTGCTGTTCGAGGACGGCGCCCCACGACGGCGCCCCACGACGGCGGTGGCCGCCGGGCGGACCAGTCCGCCCGGCGGCCACCCGACACCGGGGTCTCACCCGACGTCGACAGGTCTCAGCCGACTCTCACTCGACGTCGACGCAAGGCAGGCCGCGCGACTCGTACCGGCCGCCGCCGATGGACGCCCAGCCCTGGGCGCAGACGGCGCCCACCCCTCGGCCGTTGCCGCTGACCGTGGGCGAGGGCCCCTCGGGACCGTTCCGGAAGGGCAGGCCCGGTCCCCAGAGGTCCACGTGACCGTAGAAGTAGTCGTCGGCGTAGCCGATCGCGGAGTAGCCGCCGGCACCGCCGTACATCTCGATGCAGGTGTCGCGGCTGCACCCCGAGTCGTCGAGCGGTGCGGCGGCGGCGCCCTGCGGAACGTACCTGAGGCAGACGTCGCCGTCGCAGCTCCAGCCGGTCGCCCGGGGCACGGATTCCGCCGGCGCGGCCGACGCGGCCGACGCGCCGCCCAGCACCAGCAGGGGTACGGCCAACAGGACGGCCGCCAGTCGAGATCGAAGCATCCTTGATCCCCTTCGCGAAGGTGACCACCCCCGTCAGGCGGTCATCGATGCGGGAATCGAACCAACGGCCAGCTTCAATCGGGCGTCGGTTCGGCTTCACCGGGCGGCCCGTGGGGCGCGGGTGCCCGGCGCGGAGGTGGGTCCGGTGCGGCGCGGGTGCCCAGCGCGGAGGTGGGTGTTCAGCCGGGCCGCGATCGTGGCGGCATCTTTGCAAAGAGTGCCTTTGCAAACCGGCGCGCTATATTCGCGGCGTGACCGACGAGACCGCCGCCGAGCTCGCCCTGCGGCACCCGCTGCGAGCGGCCCTGCTCCGGCTGGTACGCGAGGTGGGGACGGTGACGTCGAACGACGCGGCGCGCCGGTTGGGGGAGAGCTCCGGCGCCTGCTCCTTCCACCTGCGCCAGCTCGCCCGCTACGGGTACCTGGAACAGGCCGGCGACGGCCGGGGCCGGACCCGGCCGTGGCGGCTGCGTACCGGCCCGGCAGGCGAGGGAGTGGCCACGATCGAGCAGGCGGCTACCGTCGAGGGGGCGGCCACGGCCGGTAAGGCCCCCACCGATCTCGAACTCGGGCCGCTCGCCCGCGACCTGGAGGACGAGGGCTACCGGCGCTGGCTGGCCCTGCGCCCGGCGGCACCCGAGCGCTGGCAGCGGGACGAGGCGTTCAGCACCGTGCTCTACCTGACCCCCGACGAGCTGGCCACCGTCTCGGCCGCCGTACGCGACGTCCTGGCGCCGTACCAGCGGCGCGAGGGCGACCCGGGGCAGCGGCCGGCGGCGGCCGGGCCCGTCGCGTTCGTGACCCGGCTCTTCCCGCTGCTGCCCGCCGAGCGGGCCGACGGCGGCGCGACCGAACGGTAGCCCGGCGCCGGGCCTGGCCCTCGGGTCACGCGGTGGTGTACGCCAGGTCGCGCAGCAGCTCGGAGGCCGTGACCGGGTCGAGCACCCCGAACGGCGTGCTGCGCGGCGCGTCCCAGCGGCCGTGCGCGGGACGGATCCAGATCTCCTCGAAGGTCTGTGCGGGGTGCATCGTCGGGTCGTCGAGCGCGATGCCCGGCTCCAGCCGTACGGTGAGGACGCGCCCGTCGGGCAGCGCCCGCTCCATCGAGTCCTGCCGCCCGCCGTCGCCGGCGACCCGCAGCCAGCCCCGCCGCTCCAACCCGACGATCTTGACGCTCTGCGCCTTCACGCCGTCGAACCGGGTCAGCCGGGTCGACTCGCGTTCGGCCTCGGTCAACCGCTGGACCTCCCGTCCGAGCTGCTCGAACGGTTGCAGGATCTCGTAGTCGGCCAGCAGTTCGCTCCAGGCGGACAGGTCGGCACCCAGCTCCGCCGGATGGGCGACGCCGATCATGGCGTCGTCCTCGACGGTGACCAGGTCGTCCTCGACGTCAGCGAGGCTGCGGTCCTCGGCCACGCGCAGCGCCGTGAGCATCTCGGCGTCCGGGCGGTACGTCGCCCAGACCAGCCGGCGGGCGAGCGGGTAGAGCAGCGGGTGGCGCAGGAACAGCCCGCGGAACTCGGCCCCGCTCCACCGCCGCCGGGAGACCATCGCCTGTTCCAGCCGGCGCACCTGCTCGGTGGTCGTCGTGCGTACGCTCCGCTTCAGCGCCGTGAAGCGCCGGTACGCCGCCGGCGCCAGCTCGGGGTCGTCGCTCGCCGCCGGCTTCGGCAGCTCCCCGCGGCGCGTACCGTCCTCGTTGGTCACGTACGGCCGGAGCTGCTCGTCGAAGCCGACGACGAACCGGCGCGGCCCGTAGTCGAGGCCGAGCGTACGGTCGTCCGCGAGGCCGAACCGGGGCACGATCCGGTCGGCGAGCTGCTCCGGCAGCAGACCCCGCGCCTGGGCGACGTCGCGCAGCCTCGCCTCGGCGCGGGTCCGGACCGCCTTCGCCTTCATCTTCGTGGCGATCTCGTGCAGCTGCGTCAACGCCGCGTCGGTGCCGAGCCCGGCGAGGACGTCCAGGCCGGCGGCGGTGCGGGCGTGCGCCCCCTCGTACGGCCACTCCCGCACGAGCCGGCCCAGCTCCCGCGCGGTCTCGTCGTCGCCGAGAAACGCCTGCGCGGTGAGCGCCCAGCCCTGCCGGGGCGGTGCGTCGGCGCGCAGCCAGCACGACAGCAGCGCCCGGGCGAACGCGCCGAGGCTCTCCGGGGTGCACGCGTCCCGGACCACGGCCAGCCCGGCGTACGGGGCGTCGAGCGTCGAGATCGCGCACATGGTGAGCACGTGCCGGACCGCCTCGACGGGCAGCGCGCCGGACCCGTTCCGCAGCCGGATCGGGGGCAGGGCCGCCGCCTCGGCCCACTCCGGCAGGGCCGGAATCCTCGCCGGCAGCAGCTCCAGGGGATCGCCGTCGAGCAGCTGCTCGATCGCGCTCGCCGCCGGGGCGCCGTACCCCCGGGCGGTGGCCAGGACCAGCTCGCGGTGCCCGGCCCCGGCGAGGGCGACGAGGGCCCCACCCGCGTACCGCCGGTCGGCTCCCGGTTTCGCGAGGGCGGCCGGTACGAGTGCCCGCGCCGCCGCGTCGGGATGCCGGTGCAGCCAGGCCAGCGCGTGCTGCCGCGCGGACTTCAGCCGGCCCAGCCACTGCGCCATCAGCAGCGCGACCTCGGGGCTGCGGTACGGCAGCAGGTGCGGGCCGGCCTCGGCGGGGCTGCGGCGGGCGAGCGCCACCGCCAGCGGATAGGCGGCGAGTTCGAAGCGCGCGACCACCGACGGCAGCCACCACGACACCCACCACAGGCGTTCGGGGCGCCACTGCGCCAGCAGCGGGGCGGCCAGCTCCTCCGGCGCGGTCTCGAAGAAGTCCTGCGCCTCAACGTGGTTGGCGGTACCGGCCTTGATCCGCGCGGCGACGGCCTCGACGTCGCGCCAGCTGCCCCGGGGCGCCGACGACCCCCGCCACCGTTCCCGTTCCCCGGGCTCCCAGGCGATCGTCGGCTCGTCCGCGCAGCGCAGGTCCGCGAGCACCACCGGCTTCCCCGCCTTCCGGCGCACCGTCCACGGCGGAGTGGTCAGCAGGGCCGGCAGCGACTCGACCGGCGCCACCACCGTGGCCGTCGGCGCCACGGGCACGGCGGCCCGGATTCGCTCGGCCGCCCCGGTCGGCAGGTCGGGCAGCATCTCCTCGACCAGCTCCGGGTGCCGCGCCACGTGCCGGCGGAGCAGCTCGGCCGCCCTCGGCCCGTCCGCCGCCTCCGCGAGCAGGCGCAGCGCCCGGCGCGGGTACCGCTCGGCGGCCTCCGCGACCGCCGCCGGCACGTACCGGGTGTCGAGGTGGTCGAGGAGCGCCCGGAAGGCCGGGTCGCTCGGCAGCGCCGCGAGCACCGACAACAGGGCGCGTCGGGTGGCGGTGTAGCCGTAGCCGCGGTTCCACCAGCGCAGGAACGTCCCGGTCCCGTCGGCGCCGAGCCCCTCGGCGAGGGTGTGCAGCATGGCGGGGTCGTAGAGACCGGCGTAGAACGGCTGGTCGATGACGGGCTCGACGAGCTCCACCTGCCGTGCCGCGGTGACGGAGGCCATCAGCAGCAGCGCGGCCGGGTTGTCGCGGCGGCGCTCCGCGACGGCTCGGACGTCCTCGTCGACCCAGTCGGCCCGGTCGGGCGCGAGGAAGGAGGTGGCGATGCGGGTCCGGAGCGTGCCGTCGCGGTAGCCCAGCAGCGCCGCGCGGGCGGCGGCGTGGACGTCGTCGGGGGCTGCCGCCAGCGCCGCCCGGACCCGGGCGAGGACCTCCACGACCCCCGGGCTCAGCCGGTTGTCGTCCAGGTCGACCGGCTGGAGCGGCTGCACCGCCGGCGTGAGGTGGTGGCCCGGCCCGCACCGCAGACCGGTCAGCTCGACGGCGGCCCGGACCGCGAACTCGATGCCGGGCCCGGCGATCCAGCCGTCCGCGATCAGTCGACGGTCGAGGTCCCGGTACGCGTACGGGCCGATCAGCGCCATCGCGGCCGCGGCCGCCCCGAGCGGCGTACCCTCGCCGGGGCCGGCCAGGTAGGCCAGCCCCGCGGCGCCGACGTGGCCCCGGGTGTCCGGATGGGACAGCGACTCGTGCGGGCCGGGCCGGTCGGCCAGCAGGCCGGCGAGGCGGGCCGGCGCGTCCGGCTCCGGGGCGTAGCCGACCGGCGCGCCCCCGCGTCTGGGGTGGAGGTCGCGGTACCACGCCGCCGGTACGACCAGCGTCTCCTCGTCCGTCATCGCTCGCCTCTCCGGTGGGGTGACGGCCGACACGCTAACCGCGACCACCGACACTTCCGCCCCCGCCCGGGGGAACGGGAGTCTCAGGCGGCGGTGAAGAGCAGCGAGACGTTCTGCCCGCCGAACCCGAAGGAGTTGCTCAACGCCGCAACGAGCTGCTGCTTGCGCGGCTCGCCGCTGACGATCTCCAGCGCGACCTCGGGGTCCTTGCGGTCCAGGTTGAGGGTGGGCGGGATGACCCCGTTGGCGACCGAGAGCAGGGTGACGATCCCCTCGACCGCGCCGGCGGCGCCCACGAGGTGGCCGATGCTCGACTTGGGGGCGGTGAGGACGACGTCGTCGCCGAGCGCCTGCCGGATCGCCGCCGCCTCGCCCACGTCGCCCACCACGGTGGACGTCGCGTGGCAGTTGACGTGCGGCACGTCGGCCGGTCGCAGCCCCGCGTCCTCGACGGCCCGCAGGATGGCGCGGATCTGACCGGCGCCGGTCGGGTCGGGGCCGGTGATGTGGTGGGCGTCCGACGTGACGCCGTAGCCGGCCAGCCGCCCGAGCACCCGGGCGCCGCGCGCGGCGGCGAAGTCGGCCCGCTCCAGGATCATGACGCCGGCGCCCTCGCCGAGGACGAAGCCGTCCCGGTCGACGTCGAACGGGCGGGAGGCCCGCTCCGGCTCGTCGTTGCGCTTCGAGAGGGTACGGGCCTGGGCGAAGCCGGCGATGGTCAGCGGCGTGATGGCGGCCTCGGCGCCACCGGCGATCACCACGTCGGCCTCGCCGGCGCGGATCAGGCGGGCGCCCAGGGCGAGCGCCTCGGCGCCGGAGGCGCAGGCGGAGACGGGGGTGTAGACGCCGGCGCGGGCGCCGTACTCCAGGCTGACCCAGGCGGCCGGCCCGTTGGGCATCAGCATCGGCACGGTGAGCGGCGAGACCCGCTGCGGGCCCTTCTCCTCGATCAGGTCGTCCTGGTCCAGCAGCGTGTTGACGCCGCCGATGCCGGTACCGATCACCGCGGCGAGCCGTACCGGGTCGACCTCGGGCGCGCCGGCGTCGGTCCAGGCCTGCTGGGCGGCGACGAGCGCGGCCTGCTGGCAGCGGTCCATGCGCCGCGCCTGGACCCGGGGCAGCGCCTGGTCGGGGGAGGCGGCCATCGGCGCGGCGATCAGGCTGGGCAGCGCCTCGGCGTGCGCGTACGACGACACCAGCTCGTCGATGCGGCGTACGCCGGAGCGCCCGGCGAGCAGGCCCTGCCACAAGGAGTCGACATCCGGCCCGAGCGGGGTGGTCGCGCCGAGTCCCGTGACGACTACGTCCTGGGCGCTCATCTTCGTTCTCCTCGTGAGGGGTGGCGTGGCGATTTGGCGATCACAGTTGTATCGCATACAACTACGAGGTGTCCACTTCCGAACAGGCCGGGGCCGGGCGTACGCGCCCGGCGAACATCCCGCCGGAGCCCACCGGCACCGGGCTCACCAGGGCCGAACCGCCCCGGGCGCGGGGGCGGCGCACCCGGGCGCAGATCCTCGACCGGGCCGTGGCGCTCTTCACCGAGCGTGATCTTGATGCGGTGAGCGTGGCCGAGATCGCCGCCGCCGCGGGGGCCCACCCGAACCAGATCACCTACTACTTCGGCTCCAAGGACGCGCTCTTCGTGCACGCGGCCTTCCTGATGCTGCTGCGCGACGCGGAGCGGCTGGAGCCGATCGGCCACCGTCAGCGCAGTCCGGAGGCGTTCCGCGCCACGCTGGCCCGCGCCGCGCTCGCCCTGCCGGCGGTACCGGTCGCCGTGCAGGCGATGTCGATCACCCGGCGCCGGCCGGAGCTGCGGCCGCTGGCGGCGCAGAACCTCGCGCTGCTGTTCCGGCAGGCCCAGCGCTACCTCACCGAGATCCTCGAACGGCACGACTGGGTCATCGACCGCCCCGCCGACGCCGAGGCGCGCACCTTCTGGAGCGCGGTGCTCGGCGCCCGGCTCATCTCCGAGTCCGGCTTCGGCGGCCGCTCCGGCGACGTCGACCTCGCCGGCGTGCTCACCGTCCGCGCCCGCGCCGGCGCCGCCGAGACCCGCCGCCGCTGAGCCCCGGCCGCCGCCGCGCGCGCCGGCCGTACCGGCCGGGGCCCTGCCCGTGCCCGCCCTGCCCGTGCCCGCCGGTGCCGGGCCCGGTTCCGCGTCCGGCGTAGCGGCCGCACGCTGCTGCAACCCGCCCGCCGACCCACCCGTTAACCGGACAAACAGCCGGACGGGGAGGAAGGGTGGCTGGCGATGCGTGACCCGACAAGCTTCGACGAGTTCTACCGGGTGACGTCGCCCCGGATGCTGCGCTACGCGATCGCGCTGACCGGTGACCGCGTCGAAGCGGAGGACGCGGTGCAGGAGGCGTACACCCGCGCGTGGCGGCAGTGGCGCAGGTTGGCCACCCACCCCGCGCCGGAGGCCTGGACCCGGCTGGTGGTCAGCCGGCTCGCGACGGACCGGTGGCGTCGGCTGGACGGGCTGCGGGCGGCGCTGGCCCGTCGGGGTCCGGCGCCCGTCGCCGTCCCCGGCCCGAGCGAGGACAGCGTCCTGCTCGTACGCGCGCTGCGCGACCTGCCCGCCAACCACCGCCAGGCGCTGGCCCTGTTCTACCTGTACGACCTCGCCGTGGAGGAGATCGCCGACGAACTCGCCGTCACGGCGAACACGGTCAAGTCATGGCTGTTCCGGGGTCGTACCCGGCTCGCCTCGGTCCTCGGTGACCTCGCTCCCGAGCCGCAGCTGGAGGTAACTGATGTCTGATCTCAACCGGTTGTACGCCGAACTCGCCGAGGCGGCCCGGGCCAACACGCTCCCGACCGCCGCCGAGCTGCGCCGGCGGGCCGACCGCCGGGCCCGGCTGACCATGGTGCTCGGTACCGCCGTGGCGGCGCTCGTGGTGCTGGTGGCGAGCGTGGCCACGGCCCGGGTCGTCCTCTCCGGACCGGACCCGATGCCGCCACCGCTGGGGGCCAGCCTGAACCCCACCCCGAGCGCCACCGCCACCAGCCCCGACCCCACCGGCACGCCGACGGCGGACCCGGGGACGCCGACGGGCGACCCGGTCCCGCCCACGGGCGTACGGCCGGGGCGCACCCCGGCGCGGAACGCCCCGGCCGGCCCGCCCCGGTCCGTCCCGGACCGGGCGTTCCTGGTCCAGCCGCCGAACACGCAGCACGGCGAGCCGCGCATGGAGGTCCGCGACGTCGCGGTCCTGCCCCGGCTCTGCGGCGCCCGGTACGGCAGCGACGGCGCCCTCGCGGCCCGCCGGACCATGCGGCACCTGTACTGGCTGCCGAACTCGCCGGACGACGCCGTCCCGCACGGGACCGTCTTCCAGACGATCAGCACCTACCGGGACCGGGGCGCGGCGGACTTCGTGGACCAGCTGGCGCGGGCGGTCCGGGCCTGCCCCCGGGAGACGGCCGGCGGGCTGTCGCGGCGGTACAGCCTGGTCGAGGCCGGGCAGCGTGGCGACCAGGCGCTGCTGATCCGGGAGGAGATCGACGTCACCGACGTCAACGGCGACCCGGGCGGCACGATGGTGCGGCAGACCTCCGTCGTACGGGTCGGCGCCGTGGTGACCGTGCTGCGCGACGAGGGCTGGGAGGGCGCCGACACCGTACCGTCGCTGCTGGGCGAGTTCACCCGCCTCGCCGTCGTCGCCATCCGCGACTGGCTCCGCTGAACTCTCGCCGCCGCGAGCCGCAGCGGCCACCTCCGGGTCTCGCGGGTCCGCGCGGTTCGCCGCCGGGACGGGGCCCGTCCCGCGCCGGTGCGTCGACGGCGGGACAGGCCCCGAGGTAGGGGTCGGACCTCCGGTCAGCCGATGGTGCAGCTGATCGGCGGCGTGCCGGCGCCCGCGCCGTTGACCAGGAAACCGAAGCTGGTCGAGCCGCCCGCGGGGAGCGCGCCGTTGTAGCTCACGTTCCGGGCCGTGACGGTCGCGCCGCTCTGCGACAGGGTGCCGTTCCAGGACTGGGTGATCGTGTGCCCGGCCGGCAGCGTGAAACGTACCGTCCAGCCGGTGATCGGCGCGGTGCCGGTGTTGCGGACGCTCACCTCGGCCTGGTAGCCGCCCTGCCACTGGCCGACCAGGCGCCATTCGCCGGCGCAGGTGAGGCCGGTGGGCGGGGGCGTCGGGTCGCTCGGCGTCGGGCCGGCGGTACGGGTCGCCGTGGGCGTCGGGGTCGCCGTACGGGTGGGGCTGGCGGTCGGGGTGACCCCGTTGATCGCGGCCGTCAGCGCCGGGTACCAGCGGTCGGACATCTTCTGGTCCCCGCTGGCGTTCGGGTGGACTCCGTCGTAGGTGTCGGCGGCCGTGCTGAAGCCGGTCCACTGGTCGACCACCACCACCGGCGACTGGGCCGTGGTACGGGCCGCGGCCCAGGCCGGGATGGCGTCGTTGAGCGCGACCGCCCGCTGGCCGCACGCCGGGCAGCTGCTCGGCGCCATCGGGATGATCTTCGCGACCAGGATCTTCATGGCCGGGTTGCTGGCCCGCATCTGGTCCACCAGCCTGGTGTACGCCGCGAGGATGGTGGCCGGCGCGATGTTGCTCCAGACGTCGTTGGTGCCGAAGTGCATGAGCACGATGTCGGGGCGGGTGGCCGAGAGCCAGCCGGGCAGCTGGTTCTGGTTGGCCACATTGGTCACCAGGAAACCGCCGTGACCTTCGTTGTCTCCGTCGTACGGCTGCCCACAGCCCTGCGGCCCGAGCGTACCGACGAAGTCGATGTTGGTGTATCCGGAGTTCTGGAGACGGTTCCAGAGGATCGAGCGCCAGCAGCCGGGCGAGCCGGTGATGGAGTCGCCGAGCGGCATGATGCGGGTCGGTGCCGGGGCGGCGGGGCGCGCCGGGCTGGCGAGGCCGGTGCCGACGAGGAGGGTCGCGAGCGCGGCCACGGCGGCGAGGAAGAGGGGCCGGCGGAGCATGGTGGTCTCCTGTCACGAGGTGAGATGGGTACGTGACGGCCCGGCGCTCCCGTTGTATTGAAACAGGACGATGGCCGGGACTCAACCGGTTCAGCTCGATCGCCGGGTGGCGTCCGTACCGCCGGATTCGCTGCTGGCGAATCGACGTGCCGTCCGGGCCGCGGGGCGGTCAGGATGATCGGATGACGCGCAGCGGGGCGGAGATCCGCCGACTGGACCTGGGGTACTTCGTCCGCCCGGCGAGCGAGACCGGCGGTGAGCACCCCCGGGTCGAGCCGGTCTACGGCTACCTGGTCCGCCGCGACGAGGGGCTGCTCCTCTTCGACACCGGCATCGGCGCGGCCGACCCGGAGACCGAGGCGCACTACCGGCCGCGGCGCCGGCCGCTGGCCGAGGCGCTCGCCGCCGCGGGCGTACGCGCCGAGGAGATCGCGCTGGTGGTCAACTGTCACCTGCACTTCGACCACTGTGGCGAGAACCCCCGCTTCGCCGGGACGCCGATCGTGGTGCAGCGGCGGGAGCTGGCGACGGCCCGGGGCGCGGACTACATCTTCCCGGAGCTGGTCGACTTCCCGTCGGCGCGGTACGAGCAGCTCGACGGCGCGGCGGAGCTCTGGCCCGGGGTCCTGGTCCTGCCGACCGCCGGGCACAGCGCCGGCCACCAGTCGCTGGCGGTGCGCCAGCCCGACGGTACGGTGCTGCTGGCCGGGCAGGCCCGGGACACCGCGTCGATCTTCGCGGCCGACGTCCTCGCCCGGCGGGCCGCCGCCGAGGGGGTCGCCGCGCCGCTGCCGCCCGTACCGCCGTGGCTGTCCCAGATTCTCGACCTCGACCCGGCCCGAGTACTCTTCGCACACGACGGCTCCGTCTGGGAGCCGGTTTCGCGCTGAGCCGGCGCCGCCGGTGGCGGCCCTCGGGCGGTCGCGCTCACGAAAAGTGACCGAGATTGCCTCCCAGGTTCCGGGAAAACCTATAAACCCGGTAGGTTTTATCGGCTAGTCTGTCCCGTGGTTGTCCCACTCAGTGACGAGGACTGACGATGGTTTCCCTATCCCGGAGGCGGACCGACCTGCTCGCGGTCGCCCGCCGGTACGCCGCAGATCCGGCATCCTGGCCGGAGCCCGTCCGATTCGACCCGGTCGAACGGTGGTACCGCCGCCTCGCCGGCGGCGACGAGCACGAGGTGTGGTTGCTGACCTGGCTTCCGGGCCAGGGCACCGACCTGCACGACCACGGCGGCTCCTCCGGCGCGTTCGTGGTGGTCGCCGGTGCGCTCACCGAGGAGATCCCGGTCGGCGCCGAACTGCGTCCCGCCACCCTGGCGGTCGGCCAGGGCCGGCGCTTCGGCCCCCGGTACGTGCACCGGGTCACCAACCGCGGCGACCAGCCGGCGGTCAGCGTCCACGCCTACTCTCCCGCGCTGCTGCGGATGACCCGCTACGACTTCGACGGCGGGCGCCTGCGGGTCGCCGAGGTGGCCGAGGCGGGGGTGGCCTGGTGAGCGGCGCGACGACGACGGGCACGAACGGCGGGGCAGCCCGATGCGGCACCCGGGGAAGGGGAACTCGATGAGCCAGCCGGGGAAGGGAGACCCGATGCAGCAGACCGAGTGTTCCGGCGCGACGCCGCCCGCCGGATCGCGCGGCATCGACCAGATCCTCGCCGAGGCCCGGGCGCGGTTGCGCCGGCTCGATCCCGAGGCCGCGCACCTGGCGTACCGGGCGGGCGCCGTGCTGGTCGACATCCGCCCCGCCGCCCAGCGGGCCGCGCACGGCTGGATCCCGGGCGCGCTGATCGTCGAGCGCAACGTGCTCGAGTGGCGCTTCGACCCGCGCAGCGGGGCGCGCCTGCCGATCGCCGACCGGTACGACCTGCCGGTGATCATCTACTGCCAGGAGGGCTACACCTCCTCGCTGGCCGCCGCGGCCCTGCAGGACCTCGGCCTGCACCTGGCCACCGACGTCGCCGGGGGCTTCGAGGCCTGGCGACTGGCCGGACTGCCGGCCTTCGGCCCGAGCGACGTCTTCGCCCAGTTGACGAACCTGCCGACGGCAACCGCCCGGCAACCGATCCCCTGAACCATCCCGTCCCGGACGGCACCGGCGCTCCGGTACGGGATCCGTTGCACCCCTAGGAGGGCCCCATGTCGGTCGTCGCCATCTCGCCTCGTACCTACCCGCCGGGCGGGACGGTCCGTTCGGCGCTGGCGCGCCGCCGCCCGGCACCGGGCGGTTCCCCGTCGGTGCTGACCGTCACCATCGACCTCACCCTCGGCGGCGAGGCGCTGACACCGCAGGCGTCCCGGGTGCTCGAACTGCTGGAGGAACTCGTCCAGCGGGGCGACGGTACGGTCACCGTGGCGGGCTCCGGAGCCCCGCCGCCGGTCGTGGAGCCGGCGCGTCCGGTCGCCCTCGACCCGGTCCAGCCGGGGGAGCTGCGCGTGCTCGCGGGCTCCCGCGTGGTGCTCCGCGACGGCGAGACCATCCCGCTGACCCGGCTGGAGTTCGACCTGCTGCACTTCCTCGCCCAGCACCCGCGTCGGGTCTTCACCCGGTTGCAGCTGCTCAACAGCGTCTGGGGCTACCACCACGCGGTGGCCCGCACCGTCGACGTGCACGTGCGACGGCTGCGCGCCAAGGTGGGGGAGTCGACCCCGCTGGTGACCACGGTCTACGGCGTGGGCTACCGGCTGGCCGACGAGGCCCGGGTCAGCGTCGACCCGCAGCGCTGACCCGGCCGCCGGCGGGCGTCGACCCGCACGAAGCCGAGCGGCCGGGTCGGGCGGGGCGAGCGCCCGCCCGGCACCGGCCGCGCCGGTTCAGGTCAGCGCGGTACGCAGCCCGAGCGCGACCAGCACCGTGCCGGTGGTCCGGTCGAGCGCCGTCCGGAACCGTCGGGAGCGCAGCACCCGGGCGGCCCGGCCGATCACCACGGTCCAGCCCAGCAGCCAGAGGGCGATGAGCAGCACCTGGGCGGTGGCGAGCACGAGCACCTGCCCGACCAGCGGCCGGCGCGGGTCCACGAACTGCGGTACCAGGGTGAGGAAGATCGACGCCGCCTTCGGGTTGAGCAGGTTGCCGAGCAACGCCTGCGGGTACGCGGAGCGACCCACCCAGGGCAGCGTCCGGCGCCGTCGGGCCGGGGCGGCGGTGCGCCGGGCCGAGGCGGCCCGCCAGCTCCAGAGGCCGAGCCCGACCAGGTAGGCCGCGCCGGCGTACCGGACCGCCGCGAAGACCTCGCTGGAGCGCATGACCAGCGCGGAGAGGCCGGCCGCGGCGAGCACGGCGTGCACGTACAGGCCGGTGGCGGTGCCGAGCACGACCGGTATGGCCGAGCGGGGCCCGTCGGCGCCGACCCGCTGGGTGAGCAGCGTGAGGCTGGCGCCCGGGGTGACGATCAGGGGAAGGATCGCGGCCAGGAAGCCCGCGACGGCGGCGGGATGCATGGGAACCTCCGTCCGCCCGGCTCAGTGCACGGCCCGGTAGTGGGTGGTGAGGGTTCCCTCGTCGTCGAGCACGTGGAAGGCGATACCGGGCGCCGCCTCCCGGTCCGCGGGCGCGTCGCCCTCCCACGGCAGCCGCAGCGTCCAGGTCACGCCGGGGGCGACCCGCAGCGGCCGACCCGCGAAGGTGCTCGCCGCCGCGGTGTGCGCGTGCCCCACCAGCACGGCGGCCACCTGCGGGTATCCGGCCAGCAGGTCGGCGAGGCGGGGCGCGTCGGTCAGCGGGAACCGGTCCGGCAGCGGATGGTGCACCGCGACCGGGGTGTGGTGGAAGGCGACCAGCGCCGGGGTCCGCGGTCCGAGGGCGTCGAGGGTCGCGGCCAGCCAGCCGAGCGTCTCGTCGCCGAGCTGGCCGTCGTCGTTGTCCGGGATCGTCGAGTCGCACATGAGGACCGCGGTGTCGCCGATCCGGTGCATCCGGTTGACCGGCCCGTCGGCCGCCGGCTCGCCCAGCAGCGCGGTGCGGTACGCGGCCCGGCGGTCGTGGTTGCCCGGACACGGCAGTACGGGGAACGGCGCGGCGAGCAGGGCGGCGGCCGCCCGGTACTCGGCCGGGTCGCCGTGGTCGGCGATGTCGCCGGTGACCAGCAGGGCGTCGACCGGCCGGGGCAGCGCCCGCAGGTGGTCCATGACCCGCGACACCCGTTCGGTGGACCGCGCGGTGCCGTCCAGGTGCAGGTCGCTGATCTGGGCGAGCAGCAGCATCTTCGTACTCCCGTGATCTCGGTCCGTCGGCTTCCGGCACGGTGCGCCTACCGGTTCTAACGGAAACTGGTTCGTTAACCGTTAGGTACGGTAGAGTGTTCGGGTGGCCCGAGGCAAGTCGGACCGGCCGCGCGGCGGGCCCGCGGTACGGCGGCGCGACGGGCGACCGGGAAGAATCCCGGGCGGCGCGGACGAGAGGGGTGGGCGATGGAGCGGTACCTGGCCCTGGAACTGGCCGGCACCATCCGGCACGACGGCAACGGCGGCGTCGCCGACGACCTGTCGGACGTCGCCGGGCTCGACGCCTGGATCGCCGAGCGGGTCGCGCTCCTCGACGGCGTGGACGCCCGGTCCCTCGTCGCCGACGAGGCGGCCCGCGCCGCGGTCGTCGCGCTGCGCGCGGCGGTGCGGGCCCTGTTCGCCCGCGCGGTGCGCCCCGGGCCGCCGAGCCCGGCAGACGCGCACCGGCTGCTCCCGGTCGAGGAGGCACTGCGCCGGATCAACGCGGCCGCGGCGGCCCAACCGGTCACCCCGTGGCTGGACTGGCCGGAGGCGCTACCGCCGGCGCGGCGGCTCGCACCGTCCCCGGTGGACCCGCTGACCGGCCTCACCGCCGCGCTGGCCCGCGATGCCGTCGACTTCCTCGCCGGACCGCTGCGGGAGCGGCTGCGCGCCTGCACCGCGCCGCGCTGCGTCCGCTACTTCCTGCAGGAGCACGGGCGGCAGGAGTTCTGCAAGGCGTCCTGCGGCAACCGGGCCCGCGCGGCCCGGCACTACCGGCGGCACCGCGCCGCTCAGCCGAGCCAGGCGGCGAGCGGTTCGGCTCAGTCGAGCCACGGGGTGAGCGGTTCGGCTCAGCCGAGCCAGGCGGCGATCAGCGCCAGCGACACCCCGCCGGCCACGGTGGAGAGCACCACCGCGTCCCGCGCCAACGACTCGGCCCGCCCGTAACGGGTGGCGAAGACGAAGACGTTCTGCGCGGTGGGCAGGGCCGAGGTGACGACCCCGGCCAGCAGCGCCGGCCCGCCGAGGCCGAGCCCGAAGCGCCCGATCGCGTACGCCAGCGCCGGCTGCGCCACCACCTTGAGTACCACCGCGGTGTACCGTTCCCGCGCCTGCGGACCGGCCGCCAGCGCGCGGCTGCCGGGCAGCGACATCCCGAGCGCCAGCAGCGCCAGCGGCACCGCGGCCGAGCCGACCAGCTCGAACGGGCGCATCACCTCGACCGGCGGCCGCCAGCCGGCCACCGACACCGCGAGCCCGGCCGCACAGCCCAGCATGATCGGGTTGCGGGCCGGCAGCAGCGCCAGCCGCCGCGGCGAGGGGCGCCGGTCGGTGCTGCTGCTCGCGTCCAGCACCGCCAGTCCGAGCGGCGCCGCCACCAGCACCTGGAACAGCAGCACCGGGGCCACAAAGGAGACGTCGCCCAGCACGTACGCCGCCACCGGCACGCCGAGGTTGGCGGCGTTGACGTACGAGGCGCTCAGCGCGCCCACGGTCGCCTCGCCGACCGGGCGCCGCCAGGCCCAGCGGGCGATCACGAGGTAGACCGCGGCGACGATCGCGGTGCTCAGCACGAAGACGGCGAGCGCCGGGGTGAACACGTCGGCGAGCGACGACCGGGCCAGCGTGGTGAAGAGCAGCGCCGGGGTGGCGACGAAGAAGACGAGCCGGGCCAGCACCCCCGTGCCCTCCGCACCGAGCACCTTGTACCGACTGATGAGATAACCGGCCAAGGCGACTGTCCAGATTCCGACGAAACCCGTCAGCACTCCGCGCATGCGATCATCCTGCCGGCTCCGGCCCCACCAGCGATTCCTGGTACTCAGAGCAAGCGATCGATTCCGGTGTGTTTGTCAAATGTCACAGTCGCGCAACGTGGTCTCCCCTTGACCCCCGCGCGAGCGGCCGGAACCATCATTGCGAGCGGCGTCCCGGCGTCGCGATCGAGACGCTGGAACCTGCCCAAGGAGGGCCATGTCGGTCAGCCCCGCCCCGTCGCGTGCCGGCCGGCACCTGTCCCAATCAGCGGGACCCGGCCGTCCGCCCGTGGCCGTACGCCGTCCGTCGAACCCCGGCACCCCGTCGCTGACCGTCACGCTCTCCATCCCGCTCGTCGGCGAGGAGGAGCTGACGCCGCCGGCGCGCCGGTTGCTCGACGCGGCGCTGGAGCTGCTGGAGCGGGGCGAGGGGATGGTCAACGGGGTGTCGGCGAGCGCCGAGCGCCGCACCGAGCCGGCGCCGCCGGACCGGCCCGTGGAGAACGGATCCGACCGGCGCACCGACGCGCCGCCGCCCGAGCCGCGCGCCGAGCGGGCGCCGTCCGAACCGGTCGCGCCCCGACCGCGTACGGCCGAACCGGCGCCCGGACCGCGCACCGAGGCCCCGCCGTCCGAACCGGTCGCGGCTGCCGAGCCGGTCGCGCCCGCGCCTTCGGCGTCGCGCCCCGCGACCGCCGGCACCGTACCGACGGTGCACATCCTGGCGGCCTCCCGCTCGGTGCTGCTCGACGGCGCGCCGCTGCCGTTGACCCGGCTCGAGTTCGACCTGCTCATGCACCTGGTCGCGTACCCCCGCCGGGTCTTCACCCGGTTGCAGCTGCTCACCGCCGTCTGGGGCTACGAACACACCGGGGTGCGCACCGTGGACGTGCACGTACGCCGGCTGCGCGGCAAGTTCGGCGCCGACGTCCCGCTGGTCACCACGGTCTACGGGGTCGGCTACCGGCTCGCCGACGACGCCCGCGTCACGATCGACCGTAACGGGTGAGCGGCACATGTCTGCGGTCGCGGCTCCGGTGCACGATAGGCGGGTGAAGATCCGTCCGATCAGTCCCGAGCTGCTCGTGGACGAGCTGGCCGACCGGCTCGCCGCCGTCGACCCCACCGGCTGGCTGCGGGTCGCCGTCGACGGCCCCGCCGCCGCGGGCCCCGACCGCCTCGCCGACGCGCTCGTGACCCCGCTGCGGGTACGCGGCCGACCCGCGTTGCGCGTCCGCGCCGAGGACTTCCTGCGCCCCGCGTCGCTGCGCCTGGAGCAGGGGCGGCAGAACCCCGACGCCTTCTACGCCGGCTGGCTCGACGAGGCGGGACTGCGGCGCGAGGTGCTCGACCCGGCCGGTCGCGGCGGCTCCGGCCGCGTCCTGCCCACGCTCTGGAACGCGCGGACCGACCGGGCCAGCCGCGCGGAGTACCTCGCCCTGCCGCCGCGCGGCGTCGTGCTCGTCAGCGGCCCGCTGCTGCTCGGCGGCGGCCTCCCGTTCGACGTGGCCGTCCATCTTCTGCTCACCCCAGGGGCGCTGGCCCGCCGTACCCCGGCGGAGGAACAGTGGACCCTGCCGGCGTTCGCACGGTACGCCGAGGAGGTCGCTCCGGCGACCTTCGCTGACGTGGTCGTCCGCATGGACGATCCGCGACACCCCGCGTTGGTGGAATCGGGTCAGGCCGGATGATCCCGCGAAAATCACCGGTTTGCCCGGCCCACCCGGCGGGTATTCGCCCGGCTCACAGCGGGCCGTCAACCGGGTCTCCACCCGGATGTCGGGCCCTTCATTCTCCCGGAAAGGCAGGCAGCCAATGGTCGTCAACGAATCGGTCGGCAAGGGCCGTTCTCAGGCGGACATCGACAAGATCCGCCTCTCCCTTCGGGCTCGGTACGACGAGCTGACCAGCGAGTACGACCAGGCGGTCGCGCAGAGCCAGGTCCTGCGGCTGGTGGAGGTCGGCGACACCGCCGGCGACGACCAGGCTGACAGCGGCACCAAGACCGCCGAGCGGGACACCGCGCAGTCGCTGCTGCGCAGCATCCTCGACCGGCGGGCCCAGTTCGAACACGCGCTGACCCGGCTGGACGAGGGGACCTACGGCTGGTGCGAGGGGTGCGCCGACCCGATTCCGGTGGAGCGGCTGGAGATCTTCCCGTCGGCGACCTCCTGCGTCTCCTGCAAGCAGTCGCGCGAGCGCCGGGCGGCGTGAGCCGGGAGAACCCGTGACCGGCCGACCGGGACGCGCGTTCGGGCGCTCCCGGCGGCCGACCCGCGCCGGCGGGCCCGTCGGCGCGGGCGGTGCCACCGGCGCCGGCACCGAGGCCGCCGTCGAGGCGGCGCCGGCCGGGCCGGTACGGCGGAGGAGTGGACCACCGGCGTGGGCGAGATAGCGGTCGGTACGGCCTCCTGGACGGACCGGACGCTGCTGGAGTCCGGGTGGTATCCGCGTACCGCGGACACGCCCGAGAAGCGGCTCGCCCACTACGCCAAGCAGTTTCCCCTCGTCGAGGTGGACGCCACCTACTACTCGCCGCCGTCGGAACGCAACGCCGACCTCTGGGTGCAGCGCACCCCGGTCCACTTCACCTTCAACATCAAGGCGTTCAGCCTGCTCACCGGCCACCCGACCAAGGTCTCGGCGCTCTACGAGGACCTGCGCCCGCCGGTGGACAAGGCGAACGTCTACCCGGGCGACCTGCACCCCCGGGCGTACGAGCAGGTCTGGACGCGGTTCCTGGCCGCGTTGGAGCCGCTCGCCGAGGCGGGCAAGCTCGGGGCGATCCTTTTCCAGTTCCCGCCCTGGTTCACCATCCGGCGCAGCAACAAGCAGTACCTGCTGGAGGTGCGGAAGCGCTGCCAGCCGCTGCGCGCCGTCTTCGAGCTGCGGCACGCCTCCTGGTTCGCCGGTGACAACCGCGACGAGACGCTGGACTTCCTGCGCGAGCACGAGTTGCCGTACGTCTGCGTGGACATGCCCCAGGGACATCGTTCGTCCGTACCGCCGGTGCTGGCGGCGACCGCGGACCTGGCGGTGGTGCGCTTCCACGGCCACAGCGAGCGCTGGACCAGCCGCGACATCCACGAGAAGTTCGGTTACCACTACTCGGACCGGGAACTGGCCGACTGGGCGCCCCGGCTGCGCGAACTGGCCGGGCAGGCCGAGCGCACCCACGTGATCATGAACAATTGCTACCGGGACTACGCGCAGACCAACGCCGCCACCCTCGCCCGCCTGCTCGACGCCGGCTGACCCGGGCGACGCGGGCGACGCGGGCCATGTGAGCGCCGGGGCGGGGAATACCGCGGGCCGCTCCGGGTACGCGCCGCCGCGACGGCAACGCGCGAGGGGGCAGCAGATGACGACGGGACGGTTGAGCGGCAAGACGGCCCTGATCACCGGCTCCGACTCGGGGATCGGCCAGGCCACCGCGATCGAGTTCGCCCGGGAGGGCGCCGACGTGGTGGTGCACTACCTGCACGACGGGGAGGGCGCGTCGCACACCCGGGACGTGGTCGAGCAGGCCGGCCAGCGGGCGGTGGTGGTCCAGGGCGACATCGCCGACGAGGGCCAGGTGGAGGCGATGTTCGACGCGGCGCTCGCGGAGTTCGGCGCGCTGGACATCCTGATGAACGACGCCGGGGTGGACGCCTCCGGCATCCCGGTGGCCGACATGGAGACCGAGACCTGGGACACGGCGATGCGGGTGAACGTCTACGGGGCGTTCTTCTGCTGTCGCCGGTTCATCCGGCACCGCAAGGAGATGGGCGGGTACGGGAAGATCATCAACGTGACCTCCGTACACCAGGAGGTGCCGCGGGCCGGCGGCAGCGACTACGACGCCAGCAAGGGCGCGCTGCGCAACCTGACCAACAGCCTGGCCCTCGAACTCGCCCCGCTCGGCATCAACGTGAACAACATCGGGCCGGGCATGGTGCTCACCCCGTTCAACCAGCGGGCCATCGACGATCCGGGGTACCTGGAGGAACAGGTGCAGAGCATCCCGATGCGGCGGGCGGCGCAGCCGGCCGAGATCGGTCGACTCGCCGTCTTCCTGGCCAGCCGGGACGCCGACTACGTCACCGGATCGACGTACTACATGGACGGCGGCCTGATGCAGAACCAGGGCCAGGGCGCGTGAGACGGCTCGCCCGCCGACGGCGGTTCATCCCGGGCGGGTGAACGGGGTTCACCCGGTGCCGGCGGACCATGGCGGCGAGGACGGTAGGAGTTCCGCGATCACGGGACGGGGGGATACAAGTGGCCAGCAAACCGGACGCGACGTTCGAGACCTCGTTGGAGAAGACCAACCTGATCCTCAAGGACATCGAGCAGACGTACGGGTGGTCCAAGGACCAACGGAATCAGTCGTTCGCCGCCCTGCGTACCGTGCTGCACCTGCTGCGCGACCGGCTCCCGGTGCAGGAGAGCGTGGAGTTCGCCGCCCAGCTGCCGGTGCTGGTGCGGGGCGTCTACTTCGACGGCTGGGACCCGAGCCTGGTACCGATCAAGCTGAACCGCGAGGAGTTCCTCTACGAGGTGCGGCAGGGCTTCCCGTACGAGGTGCAGGGCGGCGTCGAGGGCCTGGTCCGGACCGTACTGCACGCCCTGCGCCGGCACGTGACCGAGGGCGAGTGGGACGACGTGAAGTCCAACGTCCCGAAGGACCTGAGCCGGATCATGCCGTAGCGCCGGTGGGCGTGCGGCTGACCGGGAGACCGCGTCGCCGGGCGATCCCGGCCAGGGCCGTCGCGTCGACGACGGCGGCCCCGCCCGGATCGTTGTTGAAGTAGACGTAGACCGGTTCCCGCTCGTCGTACACCGCGGCGACGCGGGTCAGCCAGGAGCCCAGCGCGGTCGGGCCGTACCGGGGCCGGGGTTCGGCCCGTCCCTCGTGCAGCCGCAGGTAGCCGAAGCCGGCGGTGCGCCACAGCGGCGCGACCGGCCGGCTCCGGCGGTCCGCCCAGCAGAGGGCGGCGCCGCGCGCCTCCAGCACCCGCCGGGTCTGGGCGGTCCACCAGGACGGGTGCCGGGGTTCGACCGCCACCCGCACCCCGGCGGGGAAGCGGGCCAGGGTCGCGTCGAGCGCGGCCACGTCGGCGCGCAGGTTCGGCGGCAGTTGCAGCAGCACCGGCCCGAGCCGGTCGCCCAGCGCCTCGGCACGGCCGAGGAACCGGGCGACCGGCTCCTCGGGTTCGCGCAGCCGCTTGATGTGGGTGAGGTAGCGGCTCATCTTCACCGCCACGCAGAAGTCCGCCGGGGTCCGCTCCCGCCACTGCGCGAAGGTCTCCCGTTCGGGGAGCCGGTAGAAGGCGTTGTTCACCTCGACGGTGGCGAAGCGTTCGGCGTAGTGCTCCAGCCACCGTCGCTGCGGCAGCCCGGCCGGGTAGAACCGGTCGCGCCAGTCGCGGTACTGCCATCCCGAGGTACCGACGAGGATCATCTCGTCCGCCAGTATCGCCGGGGCACCGCCAGGTCGCGACCGGAACCCGCCGCCGGGGCGGTGGTCAGCCGAGGGTGACCTCCGCGGTGAGCCGGCGGTCGTGGCCCACCCGGCGCTCCGGCCCGACCAACCGCAGCCGGACCCGGTGCCGGTGCTCCACGCTGGAGGCGGAGAGCCGCAGCTCCAACTCGCCGGGCTCGACCAGCCGGTGGCCGTCGCGCCCCGTGAAGGCGGAGAGGTCGGCGTGCACCCGGAAATCGACCCGCCGGGCCTCGCCGGGGGCCAGCGCGACCCGGGCGTACCCGGTGAGGCGGTTGACCGGGCGGGTCACCTGCGCCACCGGGTCGTGCAGGTAGAGCTGGACCACGTCCGCCCCGGCGCGCTCGCCCGTGTTGCGGACCGTCAGCGAGACCGTCACCGCCGCGTCGGTGGCCAGCTCGACCACCTCGCCGTCGCGCGCGGGCACGCCGTCCACCAGCGGGCCGTCCCAGGCGAAGGAGGTGTACGACAGGCCGTGGCCGAAGGCGTAGATCGGGGTCGGGTCGATGTTGCTGACCGCGGTGCGCCCGGCCAGGTGCGGGGCGAGGTAGCCGGAGGGCTGGCCGCCGGGATCGCGCGGCACGGCCACGGGCAGCCGCCCCGAGGGGTTGACCCGGCCGGCGAGCACCCCGGCGACGGCGGCGGCCCCCTCTTCGCCGGGGAAGAACGCCTGCACGGCCGCGGCGAGCCGGTCGGCAAACCGGCCCAGCGCGTACGGCCGGCCGCTGAGCAGCACCAGCACCACCGGCGTACCGGTGTCGAGCAGCGCCTCCAGCAGCCGCGCCTGGTCGCCGGGGAGGCTCAGGTCGGCCGTGTCGGAGCCCTCGCCGGAGGTGCCGTGGCCGAACAGCCCGGCCCGGTCGCCGAGGACCGCGACGCAGACCTCGGCCCCCTGCGCGGCGGCCACCGCGGCGGCGAGCGCGGCGGGCTCCGAGCGGTCCACGGAGCCGCCGGGGGAGTGGACGACGGTCGCCTGGGGCAGTTCGGCCCGCAGCGCCGCCAGCGGTGTGGGGATCTCGACGCCGTCGGGTACCTGCGGGTGCTGCCGGCCGACGTGGCTCGGGAAGGTGTAGCAGCCGAGCATGCCGGTGACGTCGTCGGCGAGCGGCCCGACCAGCGCGATGCGCGAGCGTGGCGGCAGCGGCAGCGCGCCGGTGTTGGCCAGGAGCACCACCGACTCCTCGGCCAGTTCCCGGGCCACCGCCCGCGCGGCGGGCGGGTCCAGGTCGATCGTGCCCTCCGCGGCGGCGAAGTCCTGGCCGGGTCCGGGCCCGGCACCGTTGCCGCCGGCCCCGGTCCCCGGTGCGGTCTCCGTCGGCAGCGGCGACCAGTCCGGGTCGAGCAGGCCGAGTTCGCACTTCTGCCGCAGCACCCGGGCGGCGGCGCGGTCGACCAGCCGCTCCGGTACGGCGCCCCCGCGAACCGCGTCGACGAGCGGCGCGCCGTAGCAGCGTACGGCCGGCAGCTCGACGTCGACCCCGGCGGCCAGCGCCAGCCCGGCGGCCTCGGCCGGACCCGAGGCGACGTGGTGCAGGGTCTCCAGGAACGAGACGCCGAAGTAGTCGGCCACCACGGTGCCGGTGAAGCCCCACCGTTCGCGCAGCAGCTCGGTGAGGAGCACCGGGTCGGCGGCGGCCGGTACGCCGTCGACCTCGGTGTAGGCGTGCATGACCGAGCGGGCCCCGCCGTCGCGGATCGCCATCTCGAACGGCAGCAGCAGCACGTCGGCGAACTCGCGCCGGCCCACCGCGACCGGGCCGAAGTTGCGGCCGGCCCGGGACGCGGAGTAGCCGGCGAAGTGCTTGAGGGTGGCGACGACGCCGCCGGCCTGCAGCCCGCGCACGTACGCGGTGCCGACGGTCGCCACCAGGTACGGGTCCTCGCCGATGGTCTCCTCGGTACGACCCCAGCGGGGATCTCGGGTGACGTCCAGCACCGGTGCCAGTCCCTGGTGCACGCCGAGCCGGCGCAGCGTGTCGCCGATCTGCGCGGCCATCCGTTCCACCAGCTCCGGGTCGAAGCTGGCGCCCCAGGCCAGGGGCGTCGGGTAGACGGTGGCGCCCCAGCTCATGAGGCCGGTGAGGCACTCCTCGTGGACGACGGCCGGGATGCCGAAGCGGTTCGCCGCGACGATCTCGCCCTGCAGGCGGGCCAGGGCCTGCGCGCCGAGCGCCGGGTCGACCGGCGCGGTACCGAACGGCCGGGTGAGCTGGCCGAGACCGAAGCGGATCAGCTCGCTCCACTCCGGCGTCTCCTCGGTGAAGTCGTGCTGGTGCGGGGCCATGTCCTCGCTGGTCACCGAGGCGCCGAGCCAGAAACTGTAGAGCTGGGCGGCCTTCTCCTCCAGGGTGAGCCGGGCGAGCAGGTCGTCGACCCGCTCGTCGACCGGCCGGGCGGGGTCCTGCCAGGGCGGCAGCGGCGTCGCCGTCGTGGACCGGCCAGCCTGCGCGGCGTTGCCGTTGCTGCTCACGGGCAGCCTCCTCGTTCAGTCTCTCCGGCATCCCCGTGATCCACCGACCTTCTGTCGACGGTGGACGGCTGCCGCTACTTCCGACATGTTTCCGGAAATTTCCCGCGCCGTCGAGAGGGGACGTCTCTCGACCATGAACCCGAGGGTGCCTGGAGAGACAGGTTTTGACCGTCCGTTCATGCCCCCGCCGCGTGCGGCACATCACCTCGAATTATCGGACCAGGACCGAAAATTACGGCGGCGCGTCGGAGGCCACCCGGCCGGACCGGCGGCCGGCTCGCGCGTTCTCATCCGACCGGCTGTGCGTCCGGCGGGGTCGCCGCTCCGGTGGCCGGCCGCAGCGCCGCGAGGCGGCGCGGCAGCCAGGGCTCGGCCAGCAGGATGGCCAGGGCGAGCGCGGTGAGCACCCCGCCGGCCAGCGCCACGCTGCGGATGCCGAGCTGGTCGACGAGCGCGCCGCCGAGCAGGGCACCGGCCGCGATGCCGACGTTGAAGGCGGAGCTGACCCCGGCCGAGGCGAGGTCGAGGCTGCCCGGGGCGATCTGCAGGGTGCGGTTCTGCACGGCGACGGCCAGGGCGCTGAAGGAGAGCCCGCAGACGGCGAGCACGGCGACGGCGACCGGACGCAGCCAGCCGAGGGCGTAGAGGCCCAGCAGCGCGCCGGTGAGCAGCACCAGCGGCGTCATCAGCGCGGCGCGCGGCCGCCGGTCGAGCACGGTGCCGACGGCGAGGGTGCCGGCGAGCGCGCCGACGCCGGAGACGAGCAGCAGCGGCCCGAGCGCGGTCGGGGCGAACCCGCCGACGTCGAGCAGGAACGGCGTGACGTAGGTGTTGAAGGTCAGGAAGCCGGTGACCCCGATGGCGGTGCCGGCGACGAGGACGGCGTACCCGCGTCGGTCCGGGGTGGACCCGGTGGCGAGACCCCCGTCGGTGGCCGCCCGCTCCGGCAGCAGTACGGCGACCGCCGCGCAGAGCAGCGCGCCGATGCCGGCCAGCACGGCGAAGGAGGTGCGCCACCCCGCCTGCTGTCCGAGCCAGGTGCCGGCCGGGATGCCCAGTACCGGGGCGAGGGCGGTGCCGATCGCCAGGCGGGCGACCACGCGTCCCCGTACCGCCGGCGGGAAGAGGCCGGTGACCGTCGGCGGGGCCACCGACCAGAACAGCGCCTGCGACGCCGCGACGACCAGCCGGGAGGCCATCAGGACCGGATAGCTCGGCGCGAGCGCCGAGACCAGGGTCGCCGCCGCGAGGACGCCGAAGGTGGCGGCGAGCAGCCGGCGGCGGGGCAGCCGGTAGGTGAGCCGGGTCAGCGGGAGCGAGGCGAGCACGACGACGGCGGCGTAGCCGGTGACGAGCAGGCCGACCTGCGACTCGGTGCGGCCGAGGTCGGCGGCGATCACGGTGAGCAGCCCGATCGGCAGGACCTCGACGGTCACGTAGCTGAACGTGGCGACGCCGAGGACCACGAGCGCGGCGTTGGCTCGGGCGGGGGCGACGGGTGGCGACTGGAGTGGGGTGGTCATGCTGACGTCCATCCTTGATTCCAGCTATTCGGATTTTGATGGTAGCTTTGCATCCATGGATGCGTCAGGCAACCCGGAGTTGCGTCTGGTCGGCGGGCACCCGGCCCTGGACCTGGTCAACACGGTCGCGCCGCGCCGGCCGGACGACGCCGACCGGCACGAGTACCTCGCCGGGCCGGACGAGCTGATCGCCTGGGCCGAGCGCGCCGGGATCGTCGACGCGACCGAGGCGGACGCGGTCGCGCGGGCGTGGCGGGGCGCGCCGGACGGTGCCGAGCAGGCCCTGCGCGCCGCCGTGGACGTCCGCGAGGCGACGTACCGGGTGCTGCTGGCGCGGCAGGGCGTGCCGGGCGCCCCGCAGCCGGAGCCGGCGCTGGAGCGGCTGGCCCTGCGCTGGGCCGCGGCGGCGGCGCGCAGCGAGCTGCTGCTCGACCCGACCGGCGCCGGCGCGGTCCGGCTGCGCGTCGGCACCGCGCCCGCGCTGCTCGTACCGGACCGGCTGGCGTACGCCGCCGTCGAACTGCTGCGCACCGTCGACCTGGGCCGGCTGCGCACCTGCCCGCTCGACGAGGGCGGCTGCGGGTGGCTCTTCCTCGACTCCAGCCGCAACGGCTCCCGGCGCTGGTGCGCCATGGCCGACTGCGGCGCGCACGCCAAGGCGCGCCGGCTCACCGCCCGCCGGCGCGCCGCCCGGCTACCGGCGTAAGCCGTGTAACCGGTAGCGTTGCCCGGCCCGTATCCGAGTCGCCCACCGAAGGACGGCGCGCGGGTCCACCCTGGATCGGCGTGCGGGTCCGCCGCGGCGCTCTCCGCCGTGATCGTCGGCGCGAAGGACCGGGACCGCGCGGTCAGCGCAGGGCGAGCACGAGGGCGACCGCGGCCCCGAAGGCGACCACGACGGTACGCAGCACGTTCGCCGGCAACCGGCGGGCGACCCGCGCGCCGAGTACGCCGCCGAGCAGGCTGGCCGGGGCCATCACCGCCACCACCGTCCACTGCACCGGGCTGAACAGCGCGAACGCCAGCAGCGCGACCGTGTTGACGACCAGCGAGAGGACGCTGCGCAGCGCGTTGATCCGGTTGAGCCGCTCGGGTAGCAGCACCCCGAGGATGCCGAGCAGCAGCACGCCGAGCCCGGCGCCGAAGTACGCGCCGTAGACCCCGCCCAGGAACATCCCGCCGTGCAGCAGCGTTCCGGACAGCTCGGTCCGGGCGTCGCGTACCGGCCGGGGCCGGGCCGCGGTCGTGGTGGCCGCACCGCCACCGGCCGGTACGAGCTCGAACTCGGCGTCCCAGTCCACCGACCCCTCCGGGCCCGAGCGGTCCGAGCCGTCCCGGCCGTGCAGACCGTCCGGGCCGTGCAGACCGTCCGGGCCGTGCAGACCGTCCGGGCCGGAGGTGGCCGGTCGCGGGCCGGACCCACGGGCCCCGGGGCCGGGCCGCTCGGTCAGCCGGCGCACGGCCCGGCTCACCCACGGCTGCGCGCCGAGCAGGCCGCAGGCGAGCAGGATCAGCAGCGGCACCACCGCGTCGAAGAGGTCGCCGGGGGTGACCGCCAGCAGCAGACAGCCGAGGGCCGCGCCGACCGCGGCGGTCACCGAGTAGCGGGCGGTACGCGGCCCCTGACCGTCCAGGTCGGCGCGGAAGCCGACGACCCCGCCGACGTACCCGGGCCAGAGCGCCACGGTGTTGGTGACGTTCGCGGTGAGGCTGGGATAGCCGGCCGCGACCAGGGCGGGAAACGAGAGCAGGGAGCCACCTCCCGCGATGGCGTTGACCGCGCCGGCGGCCACCCCCGCCCCGAGGAGCAGGGGGAGACTTGCGAGGTCCATCTACCGGCCGACCGCGTATCCCTGCGCGCCGCGCGGGTTCGCCGCCGCCAGCAGCACCTCGCCGTCCCGGGCGACCGCCGAGAGCCGGCCGAGGGCCCAGTCGCCGGCCAGCTCCACCTCGTGCCCGCGGCGACGCAGCTCGGCCACGACCGCCGGGTCGAAGCGCTCCTCGAGCAGCAGTACCCCCGGGCGGGACTCGCGCGGGTAGAACGAGCTCGGGAAGTGTGCCGAGTGGAAGGCCGGCGCGTCGATCGCCGCCTGCAGGTTCGGTTCGGCGTGCACCACGGAGAGGAAGAAGTGCAGGCTCCACTGGTCCTGCTGGTCGCCGCCGGGCGTACCGAAGGCCAGCCAGGGCCGCCCGTCGCGCAGCGCGAGCGACGGGGAGAGCGTGGTACGCGGGCGCGCGCCCGGCCGGATCGAGGCGGGCAGGCCGGGCTGCACCCAGAACATCTGCGCCCGGGTACCGAGGCAGAAGCCGAGCCCGGGGATGGTCGGCGAGCTCTGCAACCAGCCGCCGCTCGGGGTGGCCGAGACCATGTTGCCCCAGCGGTCCACCACGTCGACGTGGCAGGTGTCGCCGCGGGTGCTGCCGTCGGTGCGTACCGTCGGCTCGCCCGTACCGCCGGCAGCCACCTCGGCGGGACCGCCGCCGGCCACCGGGTCGGGGAGCACCGGCCGCCGCCCGTCCGGGCTGCCGGGGCGCAGCTCGCGGCTGGCCTGCGCGCCGACGAGTTCCCGGCGCGCCGCGTTGTACTCGGGGGAGAGGAGCGTGGCCAGCGGTACGTCGTAGTGGCGCGGGTCGCCGTACCACGCCTCCCGGTCGGCGAAGGCGAGCTTGCCGGACTCGACGATGGTGTGCACCCAGTCGGCCGAGAGGTGTCCGGCCGCGCCCAGGTCGACCCCGGCGAGCAGGGCGAGCTGCTGCAGGAAGACCGGACCCTGTCCCCACGGGCCGGTCTTGTGGACCGTGTGGCCGTGATAGTCGAAGCTGGTCGACTCCTCCACCGTGGCTGCCCAGCCGGCGAGGTCGTCGCCGGTGAGCAGGCCCCCGTGCGGCCGCCCGGAGCTGTCGCGCCAGGCGGTACCGGCGGAGAACTCGGCGATCTGTTCGGCGACGAAGCCGGAGTACCAGCTGTCGCGGGCCGCGTCGAGCTGCGCGTCGCGGTCGCCGGAGCGGGCCTGCGCCTCGGCGACGATGCGCCGGTAGGTGGCGGCCACCCCGGGCTGCCGCAGCCGGGCGCCGGCCGGCGGTGGGGTGCCGCCGGGCAGCCAGGTCGCCGCCGAGGTGGACCAGTCGGCCTGGAACATCGGCGCGACGGTGGCGATGGTGGTGGCGATCTGCGGCAGCACCGGGAAGCCGCGCTCGGCGTAGCCGATCGCGTACTCCAGCACGTCGGCGAGGGGCCAGGTGCCCCACTGCTGGAGCAGCCGCAGCCAGCCGCCGAACGCGCCCGGCACGGTCGCGGCGAGCAGCCCGGTGCCGGGCACCGTGTTCAGGCCCAGTTCGGCGAAGCGTTCCGTGGTCGCGGCGGCCGGCGCGACGCCCTGCCCGTTGACGACGTGCACGCGCTGCTCGGACTCGCTCCACAGCAGGATCGGCACCTCGCCGCCGGGGCCGTTGAGGTGGGGCTCCACCACCTGCAGTACGAAGCCGGCGGCGGCCGCGGCGTCGAACGCGTTGCCGCCGCGTTCGAGCACGCTCATGCCGGCGGCCGAGGCCAGCCAGTGGGTGCTGGCGACCATGCCGAAGTCGCCGGAGAGCTGGGGCCGGGTGGTGAACACTCAGGTTCCTTTCGTGAGCAGCGGTGCGTCGCCCTCGGCGGTGACCAGGTGACACGCGGTCAGGTGGTCGGTACCGAGCAGGGCGGGTGGTTCGGACCGGCAGCGGTCGACGGCGACCGGGCAGCGGGTCTGGAAGTGGCAGCCGGCCGGCGGGTGCGTCGGGCTCGGCGGGTCACCGCTGAGCACCACGCGGCGCCGTTCCCGCTGCCGGACGGGGTCGGGCAGCGGCGCGGCCGACAGCAGCGCCTGAGTGTACGGGTGGCGCGGGTCGGCGAAGATCCGCTCCCGTGGCCCGGTCTCCACGATCCGGCCGAGGTACATCACCGCGATCCGGTCGGCGAGGAACTCCACCACCGACAGGTCGTGCGTGATGAACAGGCAGGAGAAGCCCATGTCCTGTTGCAGGTCGGCGATCAGGTTGAGGACGGAGGCCTGCACCGAGACGTCCAGCGCGCTGACCGGCTCGTCGGCGACGATCAGCTTCGGCCGCAGGATCAGGGACCGGGCGAGCCCCACCCGCTGGCGCTGGCCCCCGGAGAGCTCGTGCGGGTAGCGCTGGGCGAGTTCCGGGCGGAGGCCGACCCGGTCCAGCATCGTGGCGACCTGTTCCTTCGCGTCCCGTCCGCTGGCCAGCCGGTGGTGGCGCAGCGGCTCGCCGACGATCTGCCCGATGGTCATCCGCGGGTTCAGCGACGAGAACGGGTCCTGGAAGACCATGTGCACGTCGCGGCGTACCGGGCGCATCGCCCGCCGGGACAGCGCGGTGATGTCCCGGCCGTCGACGCGTACCGTGCCGGCCGTCGGGTCGGTCAGCCGAAGCACGCACTTGCCCACGGTGGACTTGCCGCTGCCGGACTCGCCGACCAGGCCGAGCACCTCGCCCGGGCGGATGGCCAGCGACACGCCGTCCACCGCGCGCACCACCTGCCGGCCCCCGGTGTGGTAATGCTTGACCAGGTCGGTCACCTCAAGGACGAACTCGCTCACCCGACCTCCTCCGGATGCAGGCACGCGACGACGTGATCAGGGCCGGCCGGCGAGAGTACGGGCCGCCGGCTGGCGCAGTCCGACTGGGCGCGCGGGCAGCGTGGCCGGAAGGCGCACTCGTCGGGATCGGAGTAGGGCGCGGGCACCAGACCCGGGATCTCGGCGAGCCGGCGCCGGCCGTCGGCGCCGACCGACGCGGCGGCCGGCAGCGCCCCGAGCAGCCCCCTGGTGTACGGATGCCGCGGCGCGGCGAAGAGCTCGCCGACCGGGGCACGTTCCACGGCGCGCCCGGCGTACATCACCACCACCTGGTCGGCGATGTCGGCCACGACGCCGAGGTCGTGCGTGATGAGGATGATCGCGGTGCCCAACCGGTCCCGCAGGTTCCGGAAGACGTCCAGCACACCGGCCTGGATGGTGACGTCGAGCGCGGTGGTGGGCTCGTCGGCGATGAGTACCTTCGGCGAGCAGGCGACCGCCATGGCGATCATCACCCGCTGCCGCATCCCGCCGGAGAGCTGGTGCGGATACTCCCGTACCCGCCGTTCGGGAGCGGCGATGCCGACCAGCCGGAGCAGTTCGACCGCGCGGTCCCGGGCGGCCCGCCGGGACATCCTCTCGTGCCGGCGCAGCACCTCCACGATCTGGAAACCCACCGAGTACGCCGGGTTCAGCGAGGTCATCGGCTCCTGGAAGACGACCGAGACGTCCCGTCCCCGGATGGCCTGGATCTCCCGTTCGGAGAGCGCGGTCAGCTCCCGACCGTCGAGCCGGATCGAACCGGAGATCCGGGTCGTCTCCGGCGGCAGCAACCGGGGGATCGACATGGCGGTGACCGACTTGCCGCAGCCGGACTCACCGCACAGCGCCAGAATCTCGCCGCGTTCGACGGCGAGGGAGATCTGCTTGACCGCGCGGACCTCGCCGTCCTCGGTGTCGAAGCTGACCGCCAGATCCGTGACTTCCAGCAGGCTCATCGGCCACTCCTCGGGTCGAGCACGTCGCGCAGCCCGTCGCCGAGCAGGTTGAACCCGAGCGTGGCGAGCGCGATCATCACACCGGGCCAGATCGCCAGCCAGGGTGCCTGCGTGAAGAACTGCTGGGCAGTGGTCAACATCCCGCCCCAGGACGGCGCCGGCGGTCGCACTCCCAGCCCGAGGAACGAGAGCGTGGCCTCGCCGAGAATTCCCGCCGGGATCGCCACGGTCGCCTGCACGATGAGCGCGCTGGTGGCGTTGGGGAGGACGTACCGGAAGAGGATGGACAGGTCACCGGCGCCGTCGGCGACGGCGGCCGAGACGAAGTCCAGTTCCCGGATGGCCAGCACCTCGCCCCGGGTGATCCGGATGATGCCCGGGATCTGCGAGACGGCGAGCGCGACCACCACGTTGCGCAGCGACGGCCCGAGGATCGCCGCCAGGCCGACCGCGAAGACGAGGAACGGGAAGGCCAGCAGGACGTCGACCAGCCGCATCACCACCGGGTCCAGCCAGCGCCGGTAGAAGCCGGCGACGAGGCCGATGGGGACGCCGACCAGCATGGCGAACGCGGTGGAGAGCACCCCGGCGGCCAGCGAGACCCGGGCACCGGCGGCGACCCGCGCGAGCAGGTCCCGCCCCTGGTCGTCGGTGCCGAGCGGATGCGACCCGGACGCCGGCTGGAACGCCGCGAGGAAGTCCTGCTTCTCGGGGTCGCCGAGGAAGACCGGGACCACGAGCGCCAGCAGCAGGAACGCCACGACGAGGACCAGGCCGAGCATCGCCAGCCTGCGGCGCCGTAGCCGGCGCCACATCCGCCGCCGTCGGTCGGCCCGACCGGCGCCCGTCGCGGGGCCGGGGGCGGTCACGTTGCCGGGTACGAGCGTGGAGGCCGGCGCGGGCGCACCGCGTTCGCTGCCCTCCGCCAACTCGTCGACGTCGGCTATCTCGTTGGTGTCAGCCATGTCGCGCTCCGGAGAGTCGCACCCTCGGGTTGAGCAGGCCGTAGGTGACGTCCACCAGCAGGTTGACCACGATGTATCCGATGACCGTGACCAGCACGACCGCCTGGATCACCGGGTAGTTGCGGGTGAGCACGGCGTCGATGGTGAGCTTGCCGAAGCCCGGGATGACGAAGATCTGCTCGGTGACCACCGCGCCGCTGATCAGCGCCCCGAGCTGCAGCCCGAGTACGGTGACCACGGTGGTCAGGCTGTTGCGCAGCGCGTGCACGCCGACCACCCGGGCGCCGGAGAGTCCCTTGGACCGGGCGGTGCGTACGTAGTCGCTGGCGAGCTGGCCGAGCATCGCCGAACGGGTCTGCCGCATCAGCACCGCCGCGAAGCCGGTGCCGAGCACCAGCGCCGGCAGGATCATGCGGCGCAGGTTCTCGCCCGGGTCCTCGCTGAACGGCACGTACCCCGACGCGGGCAGGATCTTGAGCTGGACGGCGAAGAAGAGCACCGCCAGCAGCCCGAGCCAGAAGTGCGGTACGGAGAGGCCGATCAGCCCGAATCCCGTCGCCACGTAGTCGGCGGCGCGGCCTCGACGGATCGCGGCGACGATGCCGGCCCCGACGCCGATGACGATCGCCACCAGCATCGCCAGCAGGGCGAGTTCGAGCGTGATGGGCAGCCGCTCCAGCAGGATCTGGCTGACCGGCAGCCTGTCCTGGGTGGACCGCCCGAAATCGCCGCTGAGCACCTGGCGGAGGTAGTCGACGTACTGCACCGGCAGGGGCCGGTCCAGTCCGTACTGGTGGCGGATCTGGGCGAGGAGTTCCGGGGTGGCGCCCTCCCCGGCGAGGACGACCGCGGGGTCGCCGGGGAGAGCGCGTACGCCGAAGAACACCAGCACGCTGGCGATCAGGGCCACGATCAGGGCGGCCCCGGTACGGCGAAGGACGAACCAACCCATCGTCAGGCCGCGAATCCGGCGGTGGCGAAGCGCGGGATGCCGTCGGCGTAGTACCGGATTCCGGCGATGTCGCCGGCGGTGCCGAGGAAGTAGCGCTCGTGGTAGAGGTAGATCACGCAGTGCTGTTCCTGCTGCGCCTTGATCGCCGTGGTGTACAGCTCCCGGCGCTTGGTGTCGTCGGTGGTGGCCGCCGCCTGGTGGATCGCGTCGTCGATCCGCGGATCGTGCAGGCCGCTGTAGTTGTTCGAGCCGCCGGTGGTGATGAGGTCGTTGACGTTGCCGTCCGGGTCGACCCGGCCGGACCAGCCGACCTGGATGGCGTCGAACTTGCCGGACTTGGCCTGGTCGAGCGAGGTGACGAACTCGGTCGGCTGCAGTTTGACGTCGAACCCGGCCTCCTTGGCCATGCCCTGGACGACCTCGCCGAGGCGCTGGTTGACCGGCGCGGCGGTGATCAGCAGGGTCACCGGGATCGGGGTGGGCACCCCGGACGCGGCGACGAGCTGCTTGGCCTTCGCCACGTCACGCTTGGTGCAGGTCGCGGCCGGGTCGCGGTACGGGCTGTTCATGGGCAGCGGGTTGCAGTCCGCCTCGTACAGTCCGTTGAAGACGACCTTGTTGATCGTGTCGCGGTCGAGGGAGAGTTCGAAGGCCTCCCGGAGCTGGACGCTCTTTCCCAGTGGCGTATTGACGGTGCCCGGCGCCTTGTCGGTGCCGGCCACGTTGAAGGCGTTGAGCGTGATGCCCTGGTAGCTGAGGCCGCCACCCACCAGCAGCTTGAACTTGCTGTCGGCCTGGAAGGCCGGTACGTCGTTGGTGGCCAGCCGCTCGGCCACCTGCAGGTCGCCGGAGCGCAGGTTGGCGGCGCGGACGTTCGAGTCGGTGATGATCTTGTAAACGATCTTGTCGAGCTTGACCTGGTCCTTGTTGTAGTACTTGTCCGACTTCTGCACCACGATCTCGCTACCCGAGGTGCGGCTGACGAACGAGAACGGGCCGACGCAGACCGGCTTGGCGCCGAAGTTGTCGCCCTCGGCGGCGAGCGCGGCCGGCGACATGATCATGCCCGCGCGGTCCGCGAGCTGCGCGGCCAGCGGCGCGAACGGCCGGGACAGGGTCAGTCGTACCGTGCTCGGGTCGACGACCGCGACGTCGCTCACCGCGCCGAGCTCGCTCCTGCGGGCCGAGTCCGCCTTGGTCCGGTTCCGGTCGAGGGTCTTCTTGACCGCCGTGGCGTCCATCGGCGTGCCGTCGTTGAAGAGCACGCCGGTGCGCAGCTTGATCGTGACGGTCTTGCCGTCCGCGCTGACCTCGGGTGCCGCCGCGGCCAGCTGCGGCACGATCTTCAGGTTCTCGTCGATGTCGTAGAGCTTCTCGCAGATGCTCGCGAAGACCTCGCGGCCGACGAAGGTGTTGGCGGTGGTGGGGTCCAGCGCGTCCGGGTCCTGGGAGAGGGCCACGTTGATCGTGCCGCCGGCCTTGACCGGGCGGGCGTCGAAGGTCGCGCCGGCCGGCGGGGCGATGGAAGGCGATGCGCCGCCGGAGCCGGAGGAGCAGCCGGCGAGGGCGATCGGCACCGTCATGGCGAGTACCGCGATGAACTTCCGGGTACGCATCAAGTGCACTCCTTGGGAGTCTCTCTCGTCCACAGTGGGGGATCTGCTACAGCGAGTAACATCGTCGGACCCGCTCGCCGGGAGACTGTATCCAAAACTTGGGGCGGGGTCACGAAAGTTTCTTAATCGTGATCACGGCTGGAGCTGCTCAATCGATGATCATTTCCGGCGACAACGCCGAGAGGTACGAACGGCGGGCCGCCTCCACATGCGCCACGGCGTGCTGCTCGGCGGCGGACTCGTCACCGTCCGTGATTGCGACGAGCAGGCCGACGTGCTCGGTCCACGAGTGCGGTGCGCGCGCCCCGGCGGTCTGCAGGAAGACCCACTGGGCCCGGCGCAGCATCGGTCCCGCGACGAGGTTCAGGTACGCGTTGCCCGCCGCCTCGGCGACGGCCGTGTGGAACTCGGTGTTCAGGTCCGCCACCGTGAGCAGGTCGCCACCCTCCACCGCGGCGCGGGACCGGGCCAGCAGGTCGCGCAGTTTCTGGATCGCGGCGGGGGACTGCTTCCGGGCCGCCAGCCGGGCGGCGAGTCCCTCCAGCGCCATCCGTACGTCGAACAGCTCCTCGGCCTCCTCGGCCGAGAGCCGGCTCACCGCGGCCCCGCGACGCGGGGTCACCTCGACGAAGCCCTCGGCCGACAGGACGCGGATCGCCTCGCGGACCGGGTTGCGGGAGACGCCGAGTAGTTCGGCGAGGCGGTCCTCGACGAGCCGCTCGCCCGGGACGAACTCACCGACGAGGATGCGCCTCCGCAGATCTTGGGTGACGAGGTCGCGCAGGGGCAGGTGGGAGCTGCCGAGGTTTCCGTTCATAGTGCTGACCACGGTAGGCAACGGTTCTGGCCGGTCCCCGGGTGGGTGCTGACCGGCGGTACCCACCCGGCGATGATAAATTGACGAACATCACTGCAGTGGAGGGAGGAAGTGGCATGAGAAGTCGTACCGCCGTCGTCGGCGTCGCCCTCGCCGCGAGCCTCGGGGCGGGAGGGCTGGCCGCGGCGGCGACCACGGCCGGACCGGGCGCCCCGGGCACGCTCGCGGCCGGGGACTTCGATTTCACCCGGCCGGAGGTGGTCGCCACCGGGCTGGCGACCCCGTGGGGCCTGGCGTTCCTGCCCGACGGGAGCGCGCTGGTCGCCGAGCGCGACAGCGCCCGCGTGCTGCGGGTACGCCCCGGGCAGGCGCCGCAGCAGGTCGCGCAGCTCTCCGGCGTGGCGCCCGGTGGCGAGGCGGGGCTGCTCGGGCTGGCCGTCTCCCCGACGTACGCCCAGGACAGCTACGTCTACGCCTACTACACCTCCAGCAGCGACAACCGGATCGTGCGGTTCCGGCTGGCCTCCCCGCAGACCCAGGAGCCGATCCTCACCGGGCTCGCCCGGGCCAACTTCCACGACGGCGGGCGGATCGCGTTCGGCCCCGACGGCATGCTCTACGCCGGGGTCGGCGACGCCGGCGTGACCGCGAACGCCCAGGACCCGCAGAGCCGCAACGGCAAGATCCTGCGACTGCGTCCGGACGGCGGCGTCCCGGCCGACAACCCCACCGCCGGCTCCCTGGTCTACAGCCTCGGCCACCGCAACGTGCAGGGACTCGCCTGGGACGGCCAGGGCCGGCTCTACGCCAGCGAGTTCGGGCAGAACACCTGGGACGAGGTCAACCAGATCGTCCCCGGCGGCAACTACGGCTGGCCGACGGTGGAGGGACGCGGCAACGACCCGCGCTTCCGCAACCCGATCGTCACCTGGAGCACCGCCGAGGCGTCGCCGAGCGGCGCGGCCATCGCGGGGAACCGGCTCTTCGTCGCGGCGCTGCGCGGTACCCGGCTCTGGACGGTACCGCTGGACGGCAGCGGCGGCGCCGGCACGCCGGTCGCCCAGCTCGCCGGCGCGTACGGTCGGCTCCGCACGGTCGCGGTGGCACCCGACAACACGCTCTGGGTCACCACCAGCAACCGGGACGGTCGGGGCACGCCGGCCGCCAACGACGACCGGATCCTGCGCTTCCCGCCCGTCGGGGCGACGACCACCCCGCCCACCGGCACCCCGACCGGCACCCCCACCACCCGGCCCCCGACGACACCGCCGAGCACGCCGCCGCTGACCGACACGCCGCCGCCGGTCTCGTGCTTCGTGACCTGGCAGGTCAACCAGTGGTCGGGCGGCTTCACCGCCAACGTGACGATCACCAACCGCGGCCCGGCGTTGAACGGCTGGACGCTGACCTGGCAGTTCCCGGGCGACCAGCGGGTCACCAACGCGTGGAACGCCCAGGTGAGCCAGCAGGGCGCCGCCGTCACCGCCCGCAACGTGGCCTACAACGCGAACATACCCACCAACGGCAGCGTGACCTTCGGCTTCCAGGCCAGCTACACCGGCACCAACACCCGGCCCGCCTCGGCCCAGTTGAACGGGGCGACCTGCGTCGTCAGCTGACGCGGCACGGTTCTCCCACGGCGCGGCCCGTCCCCGACGGGCCGCGCCCGCCGTCCGGCGTCGCCCATGCCCGCCGGTGGCTCTGTGACACGTTCCCTACGCGGTCACCGGAGACAGTTCCGGGCGGGCCTGCCGGATCGGGGTCAGCACGCCGACCATGGCTATCAGCACGGACGCCACGCCCGCGACGAGGCAGGTGGCGGCGGAGCCGTACCGGGCCGTCGCCGCGGTGAGCGTGGCGGCGCCGAGCGGCCCGAGCGCGGAGTGCACGGTCCAGAACGCCGAGGTGACCCGGCCCAGCAGGTGGTCCGGAGTCACCTGCTGCCGCAGCGACATCGAGCAGATCCCGGCCGCCCCGGCCGCGAACGTGTAGGTCGCCACGAGGGCCGCCACCACCGGTACGTCCGTGGCGACGCCGACCGCGGCGACGGCGATCCCGCCGGTCACGTTGGCGCCGATCCAGCAGGCGCCGAAGCCGAGCCGGCGGCGGGCGGGCGCCACGACCAGGGCGGCGACGACCGTACCGACGGCCGCCACGGCCAGCACGTAACCGACCGTGCCGTCGGAGCGCCCGAGGTCCTGCTTGAGGTGGTAGGTGAAGATGTCGGTCAGGCCCGTCGCCAGGAAGGTGAGCAGGGCGAGCAGCACCGTCAGGGTCCGCAGCACCGGGTGGCGGACGAGGAACCGGATGCCGACCAGGAGGTCCCGGCGGTACCGGGCCGCGCCCCGCTGCTCGGTGGTGCCGTCCGGCGCGATCGGCGGTGCCGTCACCCGCAGCCGTACCAGGGCCAGGCCCAGGGCGGAGACGCCGAAGGTCGCCGCGTCGACCGCGACGGCCGTGGTCGGGCCGGCCGCGGCGGAGACCAGCCCGGCGAGGATCGGCCCGACGACCCCGGCCACGGCGTATGTGGCGGAGAGCCGGCCGTTCGCCTCCGTGATCCGGTCGGCCGGGACCAGGCTCGGTACCGCGGCGACGTAGCCGACCTGGAAGATCATGCCGAGCGCGGCGCCGAGCGGTACCACCAGGTACAGCAGCCAGATCTGCGGCTGGATCAGCCAGAGCAGCGGTACCAGGGCGTACAGGCCGGCCCGGACCAGATCACAGGTGATCAGCAGGGCGCGCCGGTCGACCCGGTCGACCAGGACCCCGGCGAAGATCCCGGTCACCACCGCCGCCGCCCCGGCGAGCGCCGTGAGCAGACCCATCTGCGCGACCGAACCCGTCATGTGCAGCACGAGCAACGGCAGCGCCAGGGACGAGAAGGAGTCGCCGGCGACGGAGAGCGTCTGGACCAGCCAGAAGATGCCGAAGTCGCGCTCGCGCCACCCGCCGCGCCCGGTCACGCCCGCCCCCGTTCTGTGTCGCGTCGGCATGCTCCTCGATGGTGCTCAGTCTCCGCCGGCGCCGCCCGGCGCGATCTCCGTCCCGGCCGGGTCCGGCCCGTCGCCGGTCCCCGGGCCGTCGGGCGCCGGCAGCCCGATCGGGTTGGCCGGGGGCAGCGCGGCCCGGCAGACGCGGGCGATCGGGGCCAGCAGAGCGGCGGCGTGCTCCGGGTCGATGCCGGTCCACGCGGCCGCGGCGGCGTCGTCGGTCGACTCCTCGATCCGCGCGTACGCCGCCACGCCGACGGGCGTGGGAGTCCCCCGCTCGTCGAGCCAGCCGCGTTCGACGAGCCGCGCGGTGGCGGCGTCCCACTCGCCGTCGGACCAGCCCCGGTTGGGCTGCAGGACCTCGCGGCCGAGGTCGCGGGCGGCCCGCCAGACCAGCGGCTCGCAGCCACCGAGCCCGGCCGCGACCAGCGCCGCGACGTGCCCGTCCCCGCGGTGCTCGCGCAGCGTCGTGGCGGCCTGCCAGAGCCGGGCCAGCGGCTCCCGTGGCACCGGCAGCGCCGCGTTGGCCGCGCCGAGCGCGCGACCGGCCGGGTCGAGGCGGCCGACCGCCTCGGTCAGCAGGTCGGCGGCGGCCTCGATCGCGCCGCTCGGGATGCCGGCGGTCAGCCGCGCGAGCGTGTCCGCGGCACCGGCCAGGCGCGCCGCGAGCGTCTCCGCCGGGGTCGCCCGCCGCCAGACGTCGGGCAGGGCGCGGGCGACCATGGCGGGCGCGAAGTTGAAGAAGAGCGCGACCACCGGCGCGGCCCCGACCGGCCCGAGCGGGGCCGCCCGTCCGGCGAAGTAGCCCCGCCAGTAGCCGCGCAGCCCGGCCGCCTCGTACGCCTGCCGCGCCTCGGGCGCGAAGTGCGCGACGGCGTGCACCGGTTCGTAGAGCGTCCACATTCGTCGCGAGGTCCTCATCCGGCCAGCATCTCACCTCACGCCGTACGGGCCGCCCGGCCGCCGTCCCCGTCCGCCGGCCACCGTCGGGCACGTGTGCGCCGCCGGTGGGGTCGGGCGGGGCCTCTCGATAGATAAAGCTCGATTCTCTGTGGTTGCCTCGGCTGTCCGTTAGGTGGTGCAATGGTCGGTAGAGCCACGGTGCGGGGGCAACCGCACCGTAGGGCGTAGCCGGGAGCACGCGCAGCGGTGGCCGCCGGATCGGGCGGCCGGACCGGGCATTCCCCCTTCGCGGGTCGACGGGCGTCATCCTCCAGCGCCGTACGCCGAGCCGCATCCCAGGAAGGAACCACCGTGCACCTGCTCCGCAAACTCGCCGTGGCCGGCGTCGCCGCCGCCCTCGCCGCCGGCGCGCTGACCGTACTGGCGCCCACCGGGGCGAACGCCCACGGGGCGCTGATGGTCCCCGGCAGCCGTACCTACCTCTGCTACAAGGACGGCCTGACGCCCCAGGGCAACATCGTGAACAAGAACCCCGGCTGCATCGCGGCGGCCAACATCGGCGGTACGTCGCCGCTCTACAACTGGTTCAGCGTGCTCCGCTCCGACGGCGCCGGCCGTACCCGCGGGTTCATCCCCGACGGGCAGCTCTGCAGCGGCGGCAACTCGACGTTCCGCGGGTACGACCTCGCGCGCGCCGACTTCCCGACCACCCGCGTCACCTCCGGGGCCACCGTGCAGTTCCGGTACAGCAACTGGGCCGCCCACCCGGGCCGGTTCGACCTGTACGTCACCAGGAACACGTGGAGCCCGACCCGCCCGCTGTCCTGGAACGACATCGAGACCACGCCGTTCGTCTCGGTGACCAACCCGCCGCAGAGCGGTGGTCCCGGCAGCAACGACGGGCACTACTACTGGAGCGGGCGGCTGCCCACGGGCAAGAGCGGCCAGCACATCATCTACTCGGTCTGGACCCGTTCGGACAGCCAGGAGACCTTCTACGGCTGCTCGGACGTGACCTTCGGATGACCGTACGCCGGACGGAGCGCAACCGATGACCACCTTCCGCGGGTTGCCGGCGTTGCTGCGCAACCGGTTCGTCTGGGTCGCCGTGGTCCTGCTGGCGGTCTCGACCACCGCCGTGGTCCTGCTGCGTACGCAAGACGCCGCCGGCCGCCCCGAGGACCTGCGCGGCCAGCTCACCACCCGGCTGGTCGCGCTGCTGGAGCAACTGCCGCCCGACCAGCACCAGGGCCACGGGCACCACGCCGGGGCCAGCCCCGGGCCCGCACCCACGGTCGTCTGCGGGGTCCGGGTCTTCGGCTTCGAGCCGGCCGACGCCACCACCGTCTCCGCCGTCGACACCGTCTACGCGTTCCACTTCTGCGGCGTCGCCGAGCAGGGGACGCCGTGGGACTGGGCGGTGAAGCTGGTCGGTCCGGTGGTGGTGGGGCTGACCACGAACCCGCCGTCGGTGCAGGTCGCCCAGGCGACCGAGACGGTCAGCTTCCGTGACCGGGTCCAGCAGCTGTTCCCCGAGCGGTACCGCGAGGACGCGGTCAACGAGTCCCTCGGCGAGGAGGGCATGCGGGACCTCCGCCGGCGGTACGAGAAGGCCGCGCGGGTGTAGCCGGTACCCGGCGGCCGGGACGGACGATCCCGGCCGCCGGGTCGGCTCAGCGCTCGGTACCGGCGTCGAGCACCGGCTTCACGTCCAGCACGGGCGTGCCGTCCAGCGCCTCCAGGTCGCGCACGAGCATCCGCGTGCCCTCGACGGACAGGATCGTCACCCGATGCAGGCCGATCGGATTGGGCCGGTCGGGGGAGCGGGTGCTGAAGACGCCGGTCTCCGGCCGGCTGGTCTCGCCCCTCGGGTGTACCGCGAGCACGTCCCGCCGCGCCCGGTCCAGCCAGGTCAGCACGAGTACGTCGCTGCCCACCGCGAGGTCGCGCAGGCCCCGTTCGACGGACCCGTCGAAGACCAGCCAGGCGTCCGGTGAACCCTCGTCGCCCTGTCGCGGCGCCGCCGCCCGGTCCACCAGCGGGGACTCGACCCGCCCGATCGGTCGCACCAGATAGTCCGCGTCCACCCGCATCCGCCCTCCGGCTCGTTTCGGGCGAGGGTACCGTCCATCGCCGGGAATCGCGGGCGCTCCGGCCGGCGGCGTGTGCGCCGTCCATGCGCCCGCCCGCGTCCCGGCCGGGCGGTCCCGGCCATGCGGTCACTCGCCCCCGGGGCCGCCCGCACCACGGGGCGTCTCGCCGCCGGGCTGGTCGTCGCCGGTCTTCCCGTCGCCGGGCTCCTCGCCGCCGCGTTCCCCGCCGCTAGGCGTCCCGTCGCCGGGCCTCTCGTCGCCGGGTGTCGGCGCGCCTCCGCCGAACAGTTCGGCCTGCGCCTCGACGACGGCGCCGGTGGTGAGGGTGTGTCGCGGCGCGGGCCGGCGTACCTCCGGCAGCCGGCTGTGCAGCGAGCCCGTGCCGGCGCCGCCGCGCCGGGTCGTCACCGTGCAGGTGACCATCCGTACCGGCGGGGGCGGCGGGGTGAAGCCGCGGCTGCCCCAGCGCAGCCAGATCCCGATCCGCCCGGCCTCGATCTCGGCCCGCAGCTTCTCCACCGAACGCTGGCGGTCGGCCCGGTCCACCTCCACCACGACCGGCGGGCCCTGCGGGCGGGCGCAGGCGACGTCGAGCACCGAGCGCAGGTGCGCGTACGGCGGCGGGAGCGGCAGTACGCTCGCCGCCCGCCGGTAGACCCGCCACCCCTGCGCGGCGGCCCAGTCGGCGACGGTGTCGATCAGCAGCGCGGTCACCTCCTCCGTCGACCTGTCGACGAAGGTCAGCGTGGCCAGCCGCGCCGCGAGCGAGGCGGCCACCCGATCGGCGTCGGCGGTACCGTCCATGCCGTTCACGCTACGAGGCCCGGCCCGCGGACCGGTACCGAGGTGCCTCGCGCCGTTCCCACGGCCGGAGGCGGCGCGGCACCCTCGGCGCGGGGGGCGCCGCCCGGACGGCCGAGGTCCAACATCGACGGTCGGGTAAGCTGCCGGCGTTCGATACGCGGCGGAGGGAGACGATGTGTCGCGCAGCGGTAGCGGTGCCCCGCAGGAGCGTCCGGCCTCCGCGATCGACACCACGGTGCCGCACGCCGCCCGCGTGTACGACTGGTGGCTCGGCGGCAAGGACAACTTCGCGGTCGACCGCGCCGTCGGCGCGGCGATGATCGAGGCGATACCCCACCTGCGCACCATGGCCGGTGAGAACCGCCGATTCGTCCACCGGGTCACCCGCTACCTGGTGCGGCACGCCGGCATCCGCCAGTTCCTCGACATCGGCACCGGCATCCCCACCCGGCCGAACCTGCACGAGGTCGCCCAGGAGTTGGCCCCCGAGACCCGGGTGGTCTACGTCGACAACGACCCGATCGTGCTGGCCCACGCCCGCGCGCTCATGGTCAGTACGCCCGAGGGGCGGAGCAGCTACGTGCACGCCGACCTGCGCGAGCCGGAGAGCATCCTCGCGGCCCTCGGCGACACGCTCGACCTGGACCAGCCCGTGGCGATGACGCTGCTGGCGATCCTCATGCTGGTCGCCGACGCCGACGACCCGGTGGGCAAGGTGCGCGCCCTGATGGACCGGCTGCCGTCCGGCAGCTACGTCGCGATCACCCACGCCACCCCCGACTTCAACGCCGACCAGGTGAACGCCGCCGTGGCCGCCGCCACCCGCACGGGCGCCACGCTGGTACCGCGCCCCCGCGCGCACGTGGAGCGCTACTTCGAGGGGTGGGAGATGGTCGAGCCGGGCCTGGTGCCGGTCATGTCCTGGCGCCCCGACGGCGAGCCGCCGGCCGACCCGTACACGGCCTACTACTGGGCCGGCGTCGCCCGCAAACCCTGACCTCGCCGACTGCCGGTCAGTCGACGTCGCCGAGTCCGTGACCCGTTCCCAGCGCGGGTAGCGGGGCGGATGAGCTTGGCGTGCATGTCCTCGCGCCCGATGGTTACCTGTACGTCTACCGAAATGGCGGGATGAGCTTTTGGGCCCGACGGTGCCCCTGAAGGGTCACCGGTCACGGGTGGGGCTGGTGGGATTTTCGGCCCGGAGGTGGCCGGTGATGGGAGAACTTTGATGAAACGTGTTGGCTTTTTTGGCTCCGCCGAGGAAATCGCTGGTGCGACAGCGGACGTGGCGCACAGCTGGGAACCGTCGGTGACAGATTACCTGCGGCAAGGTGCCGTCGTCCTTTCATCCCCCGGCTGGGAAGATGACAGGTTGAATGAGGACGTGAAGATGATTAGTGGGTCTGCTGCTGTCCTGACGGATGGTGAGTGGATTTGGCCGGGAAGCTTGGCGTATTACGTGAGTACGTATCACGTGAATCTGCCTGGCGAATTTATTGATCATGTTGCATCTCATGGCGGAAAGGTGGCAAGCGTTGGCACCGAAGCCCTTGACGCGATCGCCGATTGGCTGATGATGGGAGAGGAGCCGGGTGTCATGGAGGCGTCGTCAAGGCGGCCATCGACGTGATGTGCTGAGAGTCGAGAGAGCGCGGGAAGCCGGGCGGGCGGGAAGTCGGCCACCGCGCCCACCTCGTCGGTTCCGTGGCGGTGGGTGAGCTGGCCGAGGAGCCGCGCCGCCCGACCCGTGGGTACCGCCCAGATCGCGTCATACCGGTCGTCCGCGCCGCATTCCGGGCGGGCGCCACCGGCGCGCCCGAGCCGGAAACCCCGGCGGTGTGTACTATCGGCCGCGCGAAGGCGTTGATGGGGACGAGTAACGCCGCACGCAGCCAGGAGCGACCCGGGGACGGTGGAAGCCCGGGGGTGTGCGCGGCGCGAAGATCACCCCGGAGCCGCCGGAAGAAAGGCTCCCCGGAGCCGAGTAGAACCGGTCGCACCGAAGTGAGTGGGCCGCGGGTGGCGTACGCGGCCAAGGAGGGTGGTACCGCGGGGCCGACGGCCTCGTCCCTCCGTTGGTGAGTGGACCCGACGGAGGAAACGATGTACCGGCCCGTACCGGCCCAGGTGGACCTGCCCGCCCTCGACCACGAGGTCCTGGACTTCTGGCACACCAACGGCGTCTTCGCGCGCAGCCTCGAACAGAGCGAGGGGCGGCCCGACTGGATCTTCTACGAGGGGCCGCCGACCGCGAACGGGATGCCCGGCACGCACCACATCGAGGCGCGCGTCTTCAAGGATCTCTTCCCGCGCTACAAGACGATGAAGGGCTTCCACGTCCCGCGCAAGGCCGGCTGGGACTGCCACGGGCTGCCGGTCGAGCTGGCTGTCGAGAAGGAGCTCGGCTTCACCGGCAAGCAGGACATCGAGGCGTACGGCATCGCCGCGTTCAACGCCAGGTGCCGCGAGTCGGTCACCCGGCACACCGACGCGTTCGCGCAGCTGACCGAGCGCATGGGCTACTGGGTGGACATGGACGGCGCGTACCGGACCATGGACCCCGGCTACGTCGAGTCGGTCTGGTGGTCGCTCAAGCAGATCTTCGACAAGGGCCTGCTGGTCGAGGACTTCCGGGTGGCGCCCTGGTGCCCCCGCGACCAGACCGCGCTCTCCTCGCACGAGCTGGACCAGGGGTACGAGCGGGACGTCGACCCGTCGGTCTACGTCCGGTTCCCGCTCACCTCGGGGCCCCTCGCGGGGGAGGCGTCGCTGCTGGTCTGGACCACCACCCCGTGGACGCTGGTCTCGAACACGGCCGTCGCGGTGCACCCCGACGTCACGTACGTGGTGGCCACCGACGGTGCCGAGCGGATCGTGGTCGCCGACCCGCTGGTGGAGGAGGCGCTCGGCGAGGGCTGGACCCGCACCGGCCAGACCTTCACCGGCAAGGAGCTGGAGCGCTGGACCTACCGGCGCCCGTTCGACCTGGTCGACGTGCCGGACGCGCACTTCGTCATCCTCGCCACCTACGTCACCACCGACAGCGGTACCGGGCTGGTGCACCAGTCGCCCGCGTTCGGCGCGGACGACCTGGCCAGCTGCCGGGCGTACGGGCTGCCGATGGTCAACCCGGTGCGCCCGGACGGCACGTTCGCGCCCGAGGTGCCGCTGGTCGGCGGGATGTTCTTCAAGGCCGCCGACGCCACGCTCGTCGCCGAGCTGCAGGCCCGGGGCCTGCTCTTCCGCGAGCTGCGGTACGAGCACAACTACCCGCACTGCTGGCGCTGCCACACGCCGCTGATCTACTACGCGCAGCCGTCCTGGTACATCCGTACCACGGCCGTCCGGGACCGGCTGCTGCGGGAGAACGAGCGCACCAACTGGCACCCCGAGACGATCAAGCACGGCCGGTACGGTGACTGGCTCACCAACAACGTCGACTGGGCGCTGTCGCGGGCCCGCTACTGGGGCACGCCGCTGCCCATCTGGCGCTGCCCCGAGGGGCACCTCACCTGCGTCGGCTCGCTGGCCGAGCTGGGCGAGCTGGCCGGCCGCGACCTGACCGACCTGGACCCGCACCGGCCCTTCATCGACGAGGTCACCTTCGCCTGCCACTGCGGCGCCACCGCCACCCGCGTCCCCGACGTGATCGACGCCTGGTACGACTCGGGCGCGATGCCGTTCGCCCAGTTCGGCTACCCGCACCGGAACAAGGAGCTGTTCGAGCGCAGCTACCCGGCCCAGTTCATCTGCGAGGCGATCGACCAGACCCGCGGCTGGTTCTACACCCTGATGGCCGTCGGCACGCTGGTCTTCGACCGCTCCGCGTACGAGAACGTGGTCTGCCTCGGGCACATCCTGGCCGAGGACGGCCGCAAGATGTCCAAGCACCTGGGCAACATCCTCGAACCGATCCCGCTGCTGGAGCAGCACGGCGCCGACGCGGTCCGCTGGTACATGGCCGCGGCCGGCTCGCCGTGGGCGGCCCGCCGGGTCGGGCACGGCACGCTCCAGGAGGTCGTCCGCAAGACGCTGATGACGTACTGGAACACGGTCGCCTTCCAGGCGCTCTACGGGCGTACGGCGAACTGGGCCCCCTCCGCGGCGGACCCGGCGCCGGCGGACCGGCCGATCCTCGACCGCTGGGTGCTCTCCGAGCTGAACGTCCTCGTGCGCCGGGTCGACGAGGCGATGGCCGCGTTCGACACCCAGGAGACCGGCCGGCTGCTCGCCGCCTACGTCGACGACCTCTCCAACTGGTACGTCCGCCGCAGCCGCCGCCGGTTCTGGCGCGGCGACCCGGCCGCCCTGGCCACCCTGCACGAGGCGCTGCGCACGGTGACCCTGCTGCTCGCCCCGATCACCCCGTTCGTCACCGAGAAGGTGTGGCAGGACCTGGTCGTACCGGTGGAGCCGGCGGCGGCCCGGTCGGTGCACCTGGCGGCCTACCCCGAGCCCGACGAGACCCTGGTCGACGCCGGCCTCGGCGAGCGGATGGCCCTGGTCCGGCGCCTGGTCGAGCTGGGCCGTACGGCCCGCGCCGAGTCGGGCGTGAAGACCCGCCAGCCGCTGGCACGCTCGCTCGCCTCGGCCCAGGGCTTCGACACGCTCGGCCCGGAGTTGATCGCCGAGATCGCCGCCGAACTCAACGTGGCCACCGTGCTGCCGGTCTCCGCCTCCGGCGACTCGCTCGTCGACACCAGCGCCAAGGCGAACTTCCGGCCGCTCGGCAAGCGCTTCGGCAAGGCCGTGCAGGACGTCGCCAAGGCGATCGCCGCCGCCGACGCGGCCGCGCTCAAGCGAGACCTCGCCGCCGGTACGGCGACGGTGCTGGTCAACGGCGAGCCGGTCGAGCTGAACGCGGACGAGGTCTTCATCACCGAGACGCCGCGCGAGGGTTGGGCGGTCGCCTCGGAGGCCGGCGCGACCCTGGCGCTGGACCTACACCTGACGCCCGAGCTGCGCCGGGCCGGCCTGGCCCGGGACGCGATCCGGCTGATCCAGGAGGCCCGCAAGTCCAGCGGCCTGGAGGTCTCCGACCGCATCGAGCTGCGCTACGTCGCCACCGTCGACGAGACGGCGGCGGCGCTGGCGGAGCATCGCGACCTCGTCGCCGACGAGGTGCTGGCCACCAGCTTCGAGCCGGGGGAGCCCGGGTGGGAGGCGAAGCCGCACGAGGACGAGGAGCTGGGCCTCACCTTCTGGCTCCGCCCGGCCTGAGCCCGGAGCACGGACCCGCGGAGGGGGCCACCCGCCAGCACGGCCCTCTCCGCACCGCCGGGCCCTCCGCACCGCCCGTCGCGGCCCCGCCGGCGCGAAAATGCTCTGCGGCGCGGCCGATCGGCGGCCAAGATTGGGCATGCTTGTCGATCACTATCCGATGCTGGCGCTGCGACTGACCACGCCCCGGCTCGAGCTGCGCCTGCCCGCGCCGGAAGAGTTGAGCGCCCTGGCCGACCTCGCCGCCGAGGGCATCCACCCCCCGGACGTCATGCCGTTCTCCGAACCGTGGACCGACCAGGCGCCCGCCGAGCGAGCCCGGAGCGTGGTACAGCACCACTGGCGCCACCTGGGTAGCTCCACACCGGACGACTGGGCGCTGAACCTCAGCGTGTTCGCCGACGGCGTCGTCGTCGGGATGCAGAGCGTCGGGGCCCGGAACCTGCGGGTCAGGCGGGAGGTGGCGACCGGCTCGTGGCTGGGGCAACGGTTCCAGGGGCAGGGCATCGGCACGGAGATGCGGGCCGCCGTACTGCATCTCGCCTTCGCCGGGCTCGGCGCCGAGGCGGCGGTCTCCACCGCCTTCGCGCACAACCCGGCCTCGCAGGTGATCTCCCGCAAGCTCGGTTACCAACCGGACGGCACCGATCGGTACGAGGTACGCGGCGCCCTCGCGATCCTGCACCGGTTCCGCCTCACCCGTGAGTCCTGGGAGCGGCACCGGACGGTTCCCGTGACGATCGAGGGGCTCGCCCCGTGCCTGCCGTTGCTCGGCGCCGAGGCGGGGTAGCCCGGCGGACTCCGCCCGACCGCCCGCCACCTGCACTTTCTCTGTGTAGTGACGGACGTCACTTCCCGCGGCACTCATGATCATCCATGCTGGCGTGCGCACGTTATCCCTCGGGCAGGCGCCGGCTCCCCTCGCCGGGGAGTCGGCCCTGGCGTACGGCAGGAGACCGCATGCCCCGTAGACCGCGGCAGGGAACGGCGTTGATCGCCGCCACCGCCCTCGTCCTCACCCTCCACTCGGGAGCCGCGGTCGCGGCTCAGCCGACCTCCCCGGGCGCACCCGCGGCACCGGTGAACCCGATGTCCGGGCGGGAGGTGACCCTGGTCACCGGCGACGTCGTCCGGGTCGACGCGGGCGGCAAGGCGGTGGGCTTCCGGCCCGCGAAGGGTCGGGAGTCGATCCCGGTGACCATGACCGAACTCAAGGGCCACTCGTACGTCCTCCCGGCCGACACGAGCGCGTTGATCTCCGCTGGCCAACTGGACCGGCGGCTCTTCGACGTCACCGGGTTGACCGACCCGGCCTACCAGCAGCTCACCGGCGGCGGCGTACCGGTGATCGTCCGGTACGCCGACGGCGCCGCCCAGCGGTCGGCCGCCCGTAGCACGCTGCGCGCCAACAGCGGCGCGGACGTACGCGCCGACCTGCGGTCGGTGAACGCCGAGGCGCTGACCGTACCCGAGGAGCGGGCCGCGTCCGCGTGGTCGTCCCTGACCCGGCCCTCGGCCCGAGGCCGCACCCTCGCACCGGGCGTGACCGGGATCCGGCTGGACGGCGTGGTGCGGGCGTCGCTCGACGTGAGCGTGCCCCAGATCGGCGCACCGGCGGCGTGGGCGGCCGGGTACGACGGCGCCGGCGTGAAGGTCGCCGTCCTCGACAGCGGCATCGACACCACCCACCCGGACCTGGCTCCCCAGGTCGTCGCCTCGGCGAACTTCACCGACACGGCCGACGCGCTGGACCACTACGGCCACGGCACCCACGTGGCGTCCATCCTGGCCGGCACCGGGGCCCGGTCGGACGGCAAGTACCGGGGGGTCGCCCCCGGCGTGCGACTGCTCAACGGCAAGGTGATGAACGACCGGGGCGCGGGCACCGAGTCCTCGATCATCGCGGGCATGCAGTGGGCGGTCGACCAGGGCGCCAAGGTGGTCAACATGTCCCTGGGCGGCCCCGACCAGCCCGGCCTCGACCCGCTGGAGGAGGCGGTGAACCGCCTCTCCGACCGGGCGCTGTTTGTCGTCGCCGCGGGCAACTCCGGTCCGTTCGACGCCACGGTCGGCACCCCGGCCAGCGCGGACGCGGCGCTCACCGTCGGCGCGGTCGACCGGACCGACGCGCTGGCCGAGTTCTCCTCCCGCGGTCCCCGCGTCGGCGACAGCGCGCTGAAGCCCGACCTGACCGCTCCCGGCGTGGACATCACCGCCGCGGCGGCCACCGGCAGCCAGCTCGACGGCACCCTGCCACACCCCGCGCCGGGCTATCTGACGATGCCGGGAACCTCGATGGCCACCCCGCACGTGGCCGGTTCTGCCGCGCTGCTGGCGCAGCAGCACCCGGACTGGGGTCCGGCGCGGCTCAAGGCGGCGCTCGTCGGCTCGGCGAAGCCGGGCGCGTACCGCCCCATGCAGGGCGGCAGCGGGCGGGTCGACGTGGCGCACGCCATCACCCAGGACGTCCTCGCCGAGCCGGCGTCGCTCAGCTTCGGCGCCGCGCTCTGGCCGCACGCCGACGACGCGCCGATGACCAGGACGCTGACCTACCGCAACCTGGGCGCCGCCCCGCTCACCCTGGAACTGGCCGCACAGGGCACCGGCCCGGACGGAACCCCGACCCCCGACGGGTTCTTCACCCTCTCCGCCACCCAGCTGACCGTGCCCGCGAACGGCACCGCCTCGGTCGAGGTGACGGCCGACACCCGGATCGGCGGAAGCATCGAGGGCGTCTACGACCTCGCCGTCACGGCGACCGGTGCCGGTCGGAGCGTACGGACCGTCGGCGCCGTCAACCGGGAGGGTGAGATGTACGACCTCACCTTCAAGGCGACCGCCCGCGACGGCTCCATTCCGGACCAGGACGAGTGGTACGGCTGGGTGTACGACTTCGCGCGCGGCTTCATGACGGAGGTCTCCGGCGACGGCGGCACCGCGCGGCTGCGGCTGCCCAAGGGCACCTACACCGTGCTCGGCGAGGTGCCGTTGATCGACCCGGAGACCCAGGTCTACGTGGGCGACGACCGGGTGGGCGCGCCCGAGATGCGCCTGACCGCCGACACCACCATCCCCGTGGACGCCCGCACCACCCGACCGATGGACATCCGGCCCCCCGACGCCGGCGCCCAACTGGGCAACGCCTACTACACGCTCACCGGCAAGGACGGCAGCAACCCGGTGAGCAACTACCTCAGCGACATGCCGCAGGGACACCGGACCCGGTGGGTCGGTCCGACCCCGCCGCGTGGCACCGCGTACACCACCCTCATCGCCACCTTCGCGAACCCCGACACCGGTACGTCCTACCACCTGACCGATGTCACCGAGGGCTTCTACACCGGCGTGGTGCTGCACCCGCGCCTGGCCGACCTGGCCCGGCTGACGGTCCACGCCGGCGCCACCAAGCCCAACCGCTGGGCGTACCTCATCTCCACACCCGCCATCAAGGCACCGGCCGCCTACCACGCCCCCGACCTGCCGTCGACCACGACGGTGTACCTGACGGGCAACCAGCGTTGGCAGCGGACGTTCGAGCAGCGCTTCGGCGCGGCGGAGGCCGCGTACGCCGAACCGTTCCGCTACTACCGGGCCGGGCACACGTACCAGGAGTACTGGAACGCCCCCGTCTTCGGGCCCGCGCTGGCACCGGACGCGATCACCGGCGCCCCGGCCGGTCTGACCAGGGACGGCAACCGACTCACCGGCGCCGTCAACCCCTTCGCCGACGGCGCGGGACACGACGGTAAGAGCCGGTACGACGCCACGCTCTCGTCCACCGTCCTCTACCGCAACGGCCGGGAGTACGCGAGGGCGAGCGACATCCTCGACGCCATCGGATTCGACCTGCCGGCGGACCGGGCCACGTACCAGCTGGTCACCACCGCCGACCGGACCGCGAGCGGCGTCTCCACGGGCAGCGGGAAGGTCACCTGGAGCGCGACGTTCACCTCGGCGCGCACCGCCGCGGCCACGCGCATCCCGGTCGGCGTCGTCCGCTACGCCCCCGACCTGGCCGCCGACGGCACCGCGACGGCCGGAGTCCGCGACGACGTGAAGGTCACCGTGCAGGGCTCGACCGACTCCTGGCGGCTGGCCTCACTCACGGTCTACGCCTCCTACGACCACGGCGCCACCTGGCAGCGGCTGAAGGTCCACGGCGGGGAGGTCACCGTCGCGAATCCGCCGGCCGGCGGCACCGTCTCGTTCAAGGCCGACTTCCGCGACCGGGACGGGCACACCTACACGCAGACCGTCGTCGACGCCTACACCACGAGGTAACTCCGGCAACACGGCCGGCCCACCGGACGCCGCACCCGGCGAACCGGTGGGCCGGCCGGCCGCGCCGCCGGGTCCGCGCCCGGCGGCGACGGGCGTACCGGGTGTACCGGGCGGTGTGGGCGTACCGGGCGTACCGGTGCCGTCAGGGCCGACGGCGGGGCAGGGCGCTGAACAGCGGCGGTGACTCCCAGGCGGGCTCCCCGCGGCCCTGCCAGCGCTCCAGGTCCGGCGTCACCAACCGGAGGCGGCCCGACAGGTACAGCGCGATCCCGCCGACGAACCCGACCACCGTGATGGCGAGACAGATCCAGAGCGCGCCCCGGGTACCGGACGTCTGGTCACCGCCGAGGGCCCCGGCGAGGAAGATCAGGATCGGGGCGGTCAGGAAGGCGGTCACGGCCCGCAGCAGCTCGATCAGGGCGAAGACCCGCTGCAGCATGTTCGCCCGCAGGGAGAGCCCCGCCAGGAAGAGGGCCGGGGAGACGGCCGCCGCCACGCCCAGCCCGATCAGGCCGGTGGCCGCCGGGAGGGCGGGACCGACCTGCGGGAGCGCGACCACCAGCAGCACCGTCGCGGCCGCCACCATCAGCATCCCGAAGGCGGTCAGCACCGGGGTGAACCGGGTCCGGAACAGCGCCGCGAACAGCGTCGCGACCGCGATCGCGGCGACGAACTCGGGGAGGAAGACAAGCGCGGCGGTGAGCGGCGTGCTCTCGGTACGCAGCACCGTCAGGAGCAGCTCCATGGCGCCGAACGCGGCGGCACTGGTGGTGAGCGCCGCGAAGATCCCCGCGAGGGGCACCGAGGAGGCGAGCGCCCGGACCGGTACGAACGGGTTGGGCAACCGGTACTCGTAGACCACCAGGCACACGATCAGCGCGGCCCCCACGATCAGGGGGACCAGCGACCGCGCGTCGGCCCGCATGCCGGCCTGGAGCTGGCCGGCGCCGTAGAAGGCCGCGCCGCAGCCCACGACACCGAGCCCCAGCGCCACGAAGTCCCAGGGCGCGCCGGGGTCCTGCGGTGGTAGGTCGCGGAAGGTCAACACGGAGAAGAGCAGCGCCAGGCCGGCGATCGCCGCGACGGCCCAGAACAGCCAGCGCCAGCCGTGCGCGTCGGCCTGCAGCGCGCCGACGGTCGGGCCCACGGCCACCGCGCCGAAGATGCAGAGGTTCAGGATGCCGGCGCTCACCGGCATCTTGCGGGCCGGCCAGGAGGTGACCAGCGGGGGCAGCGCGGCGATCAGCATCAGGCTGGTCAGCAGCCCCTGGGCGATGAAGGCCGGGATGAACACCGTCGCGTTGGGGGCCGCGGCCGCGAGCACGGACGCGACGAGGAAACAGCCCTCGTAGACGACGAGCATCCGTCGCGGCGGGAGGTGCATGGCGAACTGCGCGGCCAGCAGCGTGCCGACGGCGTACGCCCCGGCGGAGAGGCTGACGGCCACCTGCAACGTGGCGCGGGAGATGCCCAGGCTCGCGGCGACGAGTTCCCCGAGCGGAAGGACGGCCACCGTCAGGACCAGGTACGGGACCAGCGAACAGACGACGAGGGCCACCGCCCCCGGGTAGCTCTTCGCGAGAGGTCCCTGACGCACGTGCGGGCTTACCCGGGGCGTACCCGGGCAAACCGGGAGCGACCTCAGCCCGGGCGGTCCGCCGCCGACGCCTCCCGGCGCGCCCTTCGCCGGACAACCGGACCGCCGGCGCGCGTCGGCGAAAACCCCGAGGGGATCCGCGTACCCGGGCGGTAGCGTGTGCCGGTGGACATCGATCCGGTGGCGCACAACCGGCAAGCCTGGGACCGGCAGGTCGAGCGGGGCAACGAGTGGTCGCGTCCGGTCTCCCCGGAGACCGTCGCCAGGGCGCGCGCGGGAGACTGGTCCGTGGTGCTCATCGGCTACCAGGCCGTCGACCGGTCCTGGTTCCCGGCCGACCTCGCCGGTGTCGACGTGCTCTGCCTCGCCTCCGGTGGCGGCCAGCAGGGCCCGACGCTCGCCGCCGCGGGCGCGCGGGTCACGGTCTTCGACAACTCGCCGCGACAGCTCGCCCAGGACGAGCTGGTTGCCCGACGGGACGGCCTGGAGCTGCGTACCGTCCTCGGCGACATGCGCGACCTGTCGGTCTTCGCCGACTCCTCCTTCGACCTGGTCTTCAACCCGGTCTCGAACCTGTTCGTCCCCGAACTCGCCCCGGTCTGGCGGGAGTGCTTCCGGGTGTTGCGCCCGGGCGGGACGCTGCTCTGCGGTTTCCTCAACCCCGACGTCTACCTCTTCGACCAGGCGGCGATGGACGAGCGCGGCGAACTGGTGGTGCGTCACCGGCTGCCGTACAGCGACCTGACGCACGTACCGGCCGAGGAGCGCGAACGCCTGTGGGGCGCCGACGCACCCCTGGAGTACAGCCACAGCATGGCCGAGCAGATCGGCGGCCAGCTCGCCGCCGGCTTCGCCGTCGTCGGGTTCGAGGAGGCGCCGCACCACTCCGACGCCACCGCCGGCTGGCTGCCCGGCTACTTCGCCACGCGGGCGGTCAAGCCCTGACCGCTCTGGTGGGACCCTCGTTCCGGGGGTGCTTCTCCTTGTGCTGGCGCACCTCTTCGTCCCAGGCGCGTTGGTCGTAGCCGGGGTCGGGTGGTACCCACCTGTGGGAGCCGCCGGGGGTAACGGGTCGTTCACCAGGACGGAATGTGATCCACAACATGCCGGCCGAAGCTGGGAATGCGTTCGCGCCGATGGGTCTTGTTGCCGTTTGCTACGTCGGGTGCCGCTCTCCTCGCCGGCCCGGATGCCCGAGAAAGGGGCGACATGACCAGTGTCCAGGAACCCGTGGACTCGTTACGGCAGCCGGTCACGCCGCTGCTGCGCGAGCCGGGCGGGGCGGCGGCCCCCCAGAGCCACCTGCGGCTCGTACTGGTGCTCGGCGCGCTGATCGCGCTCGGGCCGCTGACCATCGACACGTACCTGCCCGCCCTGCCGACCATCGCCGGCGACCTCCGTACCACCGACACGGCGGCGCAGCTGACGTTGACCGGTACGCTGGCCGGCCTCGGCCTGGGGCAGCTCTTCCTCGGCCCCCTCTCCGACGCGGTGGGTCGCCGCCGCCCGCTGCTCGCCGGCACGGCCGTGCACGTGCTCGCCTCGCTGCTCTGCCTGGTCGCCCCGAACATCCTGGTGTTGGGCGCGGCGCGCGTGCTCCAGGGGCTGGGCGCCGCGGCGGCCTCGGTGATCGCGGTGGCGATGGTCCGCGACCTGACCTCCGGTACGGCCGCCGCCCGGCTGCTGTCCCGGCTGATCCTGGTCATGGGCGTCGCGCCGGTGCTGGCGCCCAGCCTCGGCGGCGCCCTGCTTCGCTACACCAACTGGCGCGGGGTCTTCGTGGCCCTCGCGGTGCTCGGGCTGGCGCTGATCGGCGTGGCGGTCTTCGGGCTGCGCGAGTCGCTGCCGCCGGAGCGTCGGCGCAGCGACGGCGTGCTCGGCACGCTGCGGGTCTATCGCGCGCTGCTGCGCGACCCGATCTACCTGGGCCTGGTCTTCGTCGCCGGGCTGGCCATGTCGGCGCTCTTCGCGTACGTCTCCGGCTCCTCCTTCGTCTTCCAGGAGGAGTACGGGCTCAGCCAGCAGCAGTTCGCGCTGGTCTTCAGCAGCGGCGCGGTCGGCCTGATCGGCGCCACCCAGCTGAACGTACGACTGCTGCGGCGCTACCGGCCGCAGCAGATCCTCGGCTCCGCGCTGCTCGCCGGCATGCTGGCCGCGGCCGCCCTCTTCGCCGTCGCGGCGACCGGGGTGGGCGGGATGTGGGCTCTGCTGGTCTGCCTCTGGGCCGTGCTCACCGCCTGCGGGCTGGCCCTGCCGAACGCCCCGGCGCTGGCGTTGGCCGGCTACGGCGAGGCCGCCGGTACGGCCGCCGCGCTGCTCGGGGCGTTGCAGTTCGGGGTCGGTGCCGTCTCCTCGCCGGTGGTGGGCGCGCTCGGCAGCGGCAGCGTGGGCATGGCGGGCACGATGCTCGGCGCGATGGCCCTCGCGTCCGGGCTGCTCCTGCTCGTGGCCCGGACCGGCCGGCTGGAACTGCTCGACACGTCGGACGCCGGCGCGGCCGGGGCCCACTGACCTCCCGACTCCGTCACGGCCGTGGCGCGCCGGGCTTTCCCGGCTCCGCCACGGTCGTGGCGCGGAACATCCGCACGTTCCGCGACCGGCGTGAGGTGATCATCGGGGCCCGGAAGACCTTCCGGCCCGGCGTGGAGATCGGCGGCTTCGTCCTACAGCTCGGGCCACTCGTGCGGCTCCTGGTAGGCGTGCTCGCCCCGGAAGAACCAGTCGGCCAGGTCGGCGACGCGTTCGAGACAGTCCTCGTAGTACTCCCGCGGCTGCGGCCGGGGAAAGTTGGGGTGCCCCGTCCAGTCCGGGACGAAGTGGCTGACCTCGTAGAAACCCTCGGCCAGCCAGCGTTCGAAGACCTCTCGCCCCTGCTGGCGTACGCAGGCCGCGCGCATCGCCCGCTCCAGCCGCCGGAAGGCATCCCGGTCCCACTCCAACCGGCCGCGCAGCCCGAGCAGGAAGCTGCCCTCCTCGGCGTCGAACTCCCGGCGCAGGACCGCCAACGCGTCGTCGTCCACGGGGGAATCCTGCCGCCCGGGTACGACAACGTCCGCGAGCGGCCGGCACCCTCAACCGACCCGGCGCGCTCCGGCCGGCCGGCGGTTCAGCCGAGCCGGACCGCGAGGAAGCGTTCGATCATCGCGTTGACCTGGTCCGGTACCTCGCGGTGGGCGAAGTGCCCGGCGCCGACGGTCTGGCCCGTCGTCACGTACGGCCGCCCGTCGCGCAGGCCGCGCTCGACCGTGTCGGCGTGCAGGATCAGCAGCGGCACGCTCGCCGCGTCCAGCGCGGAACCGCCGTCGAACTCGGCCATGCCGCGCATCGCCGCCGCCGCGACGGCCGGCGGTACGCGGCCCATGCCCGCCAGCACCTCGTCCCGCGCGGCGGTGTCGGTGGCCAGGAAGAGCCGCTCGGCGAAGGCGGTGCGCCACGAGGCGTCGGCGTCGACGGCCACCTCCGGCGCCGAGCGGGCGAAGTAGCCCTTGGCCCGCTCGTTGCGGACCGGGGCCGGGTCGACCAGCACCGCGGCCCGTACCGCGCCCGGGCGGGCCGCGCAGGCGAGCGCGACGAGCCCGCCGAGGCTGTGCCCGACCACGACCGGCCGGACGAAACCCGCCGCCGCGGCGACTGCCAGCACGTCGTCGGCGAACGCCGGCACGTCGTACGTCCCGTCGTCCGGCTCGGGCCGGTCGCTGGCGCCGTGCCCGCGCAGATCCAGCGCCGCGACCGCGTGCCGGCGGGCGAAGTGGGCGAGCTGCGGCGCGAACGAGCCCCGGTCGCCGCACCACCCGTGTACGAAGACCAGCGGCGGATCGCCCGCGCCGGCCACCTCGTACGCCAGCCGGATCCCGCCCGCCGTCCGCGCGTACTCCACCCGGTCCACGGTCCGCCCCGTCCGCTCGATCATTGCCGGGCCACCGCGAACTGTCGGTCGTCGTAGGCTCGGCGGGCGGCGGCAACGGCGGGCCTGCTGCGCTTGGCCCAGTCCGCCAGCGCCTCCAGCGGCTCGATGATCTCCTCGATCAGGGGTGTGGTGGCGTACTCGACCCGGGGTGGCGAGTCCGGATAGACGGTGCGGAGGACCAGCCCGTTGCGCTCCAGGTTGCGCAGACTCAGGGTCAGCATCCGCCGGCTGATGCCCTCGATCGTCCGTTCCAACTCGGTGAAGCGGCGTGGGCCGGTACCGAGTTGCACCAGCACCTGGGCGCTCCACTTGTCGCCGATCAACGCGAGCACCTCGCGCAGCGCGCAGGTCTCGCCGGAGGGGTCTGCCGCCACGGCGGCCGTGGCCTGGTCTGTAACAGCAGTGTGCCGTTGCGACAAGAAAGTGCCTCCTTTCGGGCGCGACCCATACTGGCCCAGAATGGCTGCTGTTACAAGGCGTAACGTTCCTGGTAGGCGCCCACTTCGGCCGGTACCAGGAGGATCGAAGAGTCATCACGGACGAGGAGCGGTCAGTGCCGGTCGCGCGCAGCAATGGTTACAAGGTTCACTACGAGGTCTCCGGGGACGGGGACCCGCTGGTGCTCCATCCGGGCATGTTCCAGGACGGCGCGCACTGGGCCCACAGCGGCTACACGGCTGTCCTGGCCGCCAACCACACGGTGATCGCCATCGATCCGCTCGGCCTTGGCGACAGTGACGCGCCGCACGAGGTCGAGGCGTACACGCTGTCGCGCCGGGTCGACTACGTCACGGCGGTACTCGACGACGTCGGCGTCGCCCGGGCCGCGTTCTGGGGGTATTCGCTGGGGGCGATGACCGGTTACGCGGTCGCCGCGTACGCCCCCGAGCGGTTGACCCGCCTCGTCGCGGGGGCCTTCGATCCGATCGGCGGGTTCCGGTCGGCGGTGGACCAGGCGATTCGGACGCTCGGACTGCCCGGGGACGTCGACGCGTACGAGATCATGAAGCAGGGGGCGTGCGCCGACCCGTACCAGGCCGCCCTGATCGGGGCCGGCGACCGCGCCGCCTTCCGGGCGAACTACGACGCCTTCGCCCGCCAACCCGGCCTGCACGCGGAGTTGGCGTCGGCCGGCGTGCCGACCCTGATGTACGCGGGCACCGCCGACCCGTGGCACGAGCCGATGCGCGCCTTCGCCGCCAGCACCGGCATCGAGTTCTTCTCGATTCCCGGCGCCGATCACAAGGGCGGCTGGGACCGCTCGGCGGAGGTGCTCACCCGCGCCCTACCGTTCCTGGCCTTGGCCGGCTGACCGTCCCGCCCACCGTGTCGATGGCCGGGCGGGTTCGGGCGGCTGGCTATCCTCCCGGGTTGTGCGTGACGTCTCCGCCCCGGTACCGCCGCAGCCCGCCGGATCGCGGCTGGAGCGGCGGGTGATCGCCGCCGCCCAGGCCGTGCTGGCCCGGCACCGCTCGGTCGGACCGGTCGAGGTCTTCCACCGGATGGACTGGCTGCCCGGCACCTTCGTCGACGACTGGGAGCGGGGCAGGGTCGCGTACCTGGAACAGAAGGCCGCGGTGCCGCCCGCGCGGCTGGCCGAGGCGCGGGCGATCTTCGAGCGCTGGGCCCGGGCCGAGGGGCTGCGGCCGGCCGAGGTGCCCTACGTCTCGGCCACCCGCGACCGGCACCCGCTGCGCTTCACGGCCGACGGCGACCCGGCCGTCGAGCGGGCGTACCGGACAAAGTGGACCTCGCCCGCGCTCTCCGACGCCGCCCGCGACCGGCTGATCCAGCGGCAGAGCGCCCCGCCCGACCTGGTGGTCTTCTCGGCGGTACGGGACTGGACCTGCGCGGAGTGCGGCGACACCGGCGAGCTGCTCGTCTCGGAGCACGAGCAGACCCTCTGCCTGGCCTGTACCGACCTGGACCACCTGGTCTTCCTGCCGGCCGGGGACGCCGCGCTGACCCGCCGGGCCAAGAAGGCGAGCACCCTCTCCGCGGTGGTGCAGCGCTTCAACCGCTCCCGCAAGCGGTACGACCGGCTCGGGCTGCTGGTCGAGCCGGCCGCGCTGGAGGCCGCGGAGCGGCAGTGCCTGGGCGACGAGGAGGCCCGGCTGCGCCGCCGCGAGCGGGACCGGGAGCTCCGGGCGCACCAGGACGTCGAGCTGATGGCCCAGATGGCCGAGGAGATCCTGCGGCTCTTCCCGGGCTGCCCCCGGCCCCGCGCCGAGGCCATCGCCGCGCACACCGGGCTGCGGGGCAGCGGCCGGGTCGGCCGTTCCGCCGCCGGCCGGGCGGTCCAGCAGGACGCGATGACGCGGGCCGTGATCGCCTCGATCCGGCACGAGGACACCGAGTACGACGGCCTGCTGATGTCGGGCGTCGCCCGCGCCGAAGCCCGGGAGCGCATCCGCGCCGACATCGACCGCGTCCTCGACGCCTGGCGGCGCGGCGCCTGACGGGCGCGTTCGCCAAACTCTCGACCCATCCTGGACCGGCCGCCGACCGACGTCGGCCTCGGCGGGCCGACCCTCGACCGGCCGCCGACCAACCCTCGACCTCGACCTCGACCCGAGCCTCAGGGTCGGGTCGTACCGCGGCCCGACTAGGTTGTTGCGCTATCTAGATGGTGCCGCTATGGTTCCCGGCGATGACCATGAAACTGACCCGGCGGGGCGCGCTCGTCGCCGCCGCGACCGCCGGCCTCGTCACGGCGACCGGTCGGCCGGCGCCGGCCCGCGCGCGGCTGCCGGAAGAGCTCTTCACCCTGGGCGTCGCCTCCGGCGACCCCGCACCGGACGGCTTCGTGCTCTGGACCCGGCTCGCGCCGAGACCGTTCGAGCCGGCGGGCGGGATGCCGGCCCGGCCGGTACCGGTGCAGTGGCAGGTCGCCGAGGACGCGCGGTTCGGCCGGATCGTCCGCAGCGGGGTCGAGACGGCGGTACCCGAGTCGGCGCACGCGATCCACGTCGAGCTAACCGGTCTGGCGCCGGGGCGCGAATACCACTACCGCTTCCGGGTCGGCACCCGGCTCAGCCCGCCGGGGCGTACCGCCACCCTGCCCGGGTACGACTCGTCGCCGGCGGCGTACCGCTTCGCCGTGGCGTCCTGTCAGGACTGGCAGAACGGCTACTACGCCGCGTACCGGCACGTCGCCGCCGACGACGTCGACCTGGTCCTGCACCTCGGTGACTACATCTACGAGGGGGAAATCTCCGCCGCCGGCACCCCGGACACCCCCGGCTACGCCCGCGCCGAGCTGCCGCCCGAGCCGGTACGCGCCGAGCCGTACACGCTGGAGCAGTACCGGCTGCGCCACGCGCTCTACAAGACCGACCCGCAGTTGCAGCAGGCGCACGCCGCCGCGCCCTGGGCGTTGACCTGGGACGACCACGAGGTGGCGCCGAACTGGGCCGGTGGTCTCCCCGCCGATCCCGCCTTCGCGGCGCGGCTGGCCGCCGCCCGCCAGGCGTACTACGAGCACCTGCCGCTGCGGGCCGCCGCCCGCCCCGGCCCCGACTTCCGGCTCTACCGGCGGCTCACCGTCGGCGACCTGGTCCGCTTCCACGTCACCGACACCCGCAGCCACCGGGGCGACGGCGACATGCTCGGCCCCGCCCAGGAGTCCTGGCTGCTGGACTCGCTCGCCACCTCGCCGGCCCGGTGGAACGTGACCACCGCCCAGGTGCTGATGGCGCGACTGGACTACCAGCCCGGTCCCGGCCAGGGCTTCGACCCGGACAAGTGGGACGGCTACCCGCTGAGCCGGTCGCGGCTGCTGGGCGCGCTCGTCGAGCGGGGCGTACGCAATCCGGTCATGCTCTCCGGGGACATCCACGTCAACCTGGTCAGCGACCTGAAGCTCGACTTCGACGACCCCGGCTCGGCGACCGTCGCCACCGAGTTCACCGGCGCGGCGATCGCCAGTCGCGGATCCACCGCCGAGGAGGAGGTCGCCATGCGGACGCTGGTGCTGCCCGAGTCCCCGCACATCCGCTACTTCGCCGGGTACGACCGGGGATACCTGCTCTGCCGGCTCGAACGCGGCCTGTGGCGGACCGACGTCCGGGCGGTACGCACCGAGGGCTGGCGCGGGCAGGTCACCAGCCCGGACGCCGACGTGCGTACCCTCGCCTCCTTCGTGGTGGAGGAGGGCCGGCCCGGTGCCGTACAGGATTGACCCGAGGGGACGGTGTTAGCTTGCCCGGCGTGGATGCCGAGCGGCGGGCGCAGTGGCTGCGCGGGGTGCTCGACCTGGCCGTCCTGGCGCTGCTCGCCCGGGGCGAGTCCTACGGCTATGAGCTGTCCCAGGCGCTGAAGGCGAGCGGGCTCGGCACGGTGCAGGGCGGCACGCTCTATCCGGTGCTGCTGCGGTTGCAGCGGGCCGGCCTGGTGAACGCGCACTGGCGGGAGGGCGCCTCCGGGCCGGCCCGCAAGTACTACCGGATCAGCGCGGCCGGCAGCGAGGCGCTGCGCGCGGCCGCGACCGACTGGACCGCCTTCGCGGGCAGCGTGGGCGCGATACTGAGAGAGGTGCCGAAGCCGTGAACCACGATGCCTGGCTCGCCGCCCTCGCCGGCGAGCTACGCCGGCACGGGGTGGGGCCCGACCTCACCGGACACGTGGTCGCCGAGGCGGCCACCCACCTGCGCGACAGCGGCGAGTCGCCGCTGCGGGTCTTCGGCCAGCCCGAGGCGTACGCCCGGGCCGTCGCCGACAGCCTCGGCGGGCCGGACCTGCGCCCGCCGCCCCGGCAGCCCGGCCCGGTACGCCTGGAGGCGCGCGGCATCAGCAAGCGCTACCGCCGGCAGCGGGTGCTGGACCGGGTGGACCTGACCGTACGGGCCGGCCAGATCGCGGCGGTGGTCGGCGCCAACGGCTCCGGCAAGAGCACCTTCCTGCGCGTCTGCGCCGGTCTGGTCAGTCCGGACGCCGGGACGGTACGGGTGCACGGCACGCTCGGCTACTGCCCCCAGGAGGGCGGTACGACCGAGTTCCTCGACCCCGACGAGCACTTCGTACTGGTCGGGGCCGGTCGGGAACTGTCCCGGGCGGACGCCCGCCGGGCCGGCCGGGCACACGCCACCGCGCTGGACTGGCGCCCGTCGGCCGGTACCCAGGCCCGGCACCTCTCGGGCGGGACCCGGCAGAAGCTGAACCTGGTGCTGGCCCGGCTCGGGGAGCCGGACGTGCTGCTGCTCGACGAGCCGTACCAGGGCTTCGACCGGGGCACCTACCTCGACTTCTGGCACGAGGTGTGGCGCTGGCGCGACGCCGGCAAGGCGATCGTCGTCGTCACGCACCTGCTCAACCAACTCGACCGCGTCGACATCGTGCTCGACCTGACCTCCGCCCGGGAGCCGGTGGCATGACCAAGACCCTCACGGTGGCCGAGGCCGCGCTGCGCGAACTGCTGCGCCGCCGTTCCGTGCTGCTGATCCTGCTGCTCCTGCCGCTCGCCTTCTACCTCAGCCGCCGGGGCGACCACCTCGGCCAGTCCATCCGCTTCGTCTGCCTCGGGCTGGGCTGGGCGCTGAGCACCGCCGCGCTCTTCGCCGGCAGCGCCGCGCGCGGCATCGAGCCCCGGCTGCGCCTCTCCGGGTACCGCAGCCGGCACCTGGTGGTCGGGCGGCTGCTCGCCCTCTGGGCCGTCGGCCTGCTGCTCTCCGCGCCGTACTTCGTGCTGATCCGCCTCGACCAGCACGACGTCCGGTACGGCGCCATCGCCCTGATCATGCTGCTGATGGTGGTCGTGGCGGCGCCGTTCGGGCTGGTGCTGAGCGCCGTGCTGCCCCGCGAACTGGAGGGGACGCTGGTGCTCCTCACGGTCGTCGGACTACAGATGATCATGGATCCGGCCAGCAGCTCCTCCCGGGTGCTGCCGTTCTGGTTCAGCCGGGAGATCGGCACCTACGCCATCGACCACACCGACGCGGGATACCTCAACCGGGGGCTGGGGCAGGGGATCGCCTTCGGCGTCGTCCTCACGGCGCTCTTCGCGCTCGCCGCGAGCGTACGGCTGCGTCAGCGCGGCCACCTGCGCGTCTCCCCGCGCTAGCCGCCCGCCCCTGCCCGCCCCGTCGTCTCCTGCCCGCCCCTGCCCGCCCGGTCGTCTCCCGCGTCGATCATGGAGTTGTGGTCGTCCGAACGTGGCGCATCGCGGCTTCTGTCGGCGCGACAACTCCATGATCGGCGGTGCGGGGTGCGGAGCGGTCAGGAGGTGTGGGCGAGCGGGTCGAGCTGTTCGGCGGTGACCTCCTCGTGGTCGGTGCTGACCGTCAACTCGCGCCACCGCGCGTCCGACTCGGCGCGGGCCCGGGCGACCGCCTCGGCGTACCGGAGCGCGTCGCTGCCGAGCAGCAGCCGTACCGGCGGCTCGTCGAGGTCGGCCACGGTCAGGACCACCTGGGCGACCTTCGCCGGGTCGCTGGTGGCGGTGCCCTGGCCGTGCCCGAGCATCCGGGCGATCGGGCCCACCGTGCTGTCGTACGCGTCGCCGACCGGGTGGATCGTCATCGAGGCGCCGCCCCAGTCGGTACGCATGCCGCCCGGTTCGAGCACCGTGACCCGTACGCCCAACGGGGCGACCTCCTGGGCGACCACCTCGGAGAAGCCGCCGACCGCCCACTTGGCGGCCTGGTACGCGGAGAGCCCGGGAGTCGCCATCCGTCCGCCCAGCGAGGACACCTGGATGATGTGCCCGGAGCCCTGCGCGCGCAGCACCGGCAGCGCCGCCCTGGTCACGTTGACCACCCCGAACAGGTTGGTCTCGACCTGCGCCCGGAAGTCGTCGGCGGCCATCTCCTCCAGCGCGGCGAGGTTGGCGTACCCGGCGTTGTTGACCACCACGTCCAGCCGGCCGAACGTCTCGACCGCCGCCCGTACCGCGGCGTCCGCGGCGGCGGCGTCCGTGACGTCCAGCGCGAACGGGCGCACCTGGTCGTCGCCGTACCGCTCGACGAGGTCGGCCAACTGCTCGGGGCGGCGGGCGGTGGCGACCAGCCGGTGACCGGCGGCGAGCACCGCCTCGGCGACGGCCCGGCCGAGACCGCGGGAGCTGCCGGTGACCAGGAAGACCTTCGACATGGAACCAGCCCTTCGAGAGGAATGTCCGGTCCGGCCCGGCGACGAGCTACGCGACGCGGGCCGGGTCCGTGCTGACTAACTAGATAGTTGAAGAGTGGCACGCGGACCGGGCGAGCGTCAACTATCCGGTTAGTCGCAGGTATGCTTCCCGCCATGGCAGGGGACGCGGAGGCGACGCGGCGGCGACTCATCGAGGCGGCCGCGGCCGAGTTCGCCGCGTACGGCATCGCCGGCGCCCGGGTGGACCGCATCGCCGCGGCGGCGCGCAGCAACAAGGCGCAGATCTACCACTACTTCGGCAGCAAGGACGGGCTCTTCGACGCGGTCTTCAACGCGCTGGTGGTGCGCGGTGTGCGCGAGGTGCCGATCGACGCCACCGACCTGCCCGAATACGCCGGCCGGCTCTTCGACTCGTACGAGCGGTACCCGAAGGTGGCCCGCCTCGCCGCCTGGTACCGGCTGGAGCGGCTCGACACCAAGCAGCCGCTGGAGCTGGTGCTCGCCAGCTACCGGGACAAGATCTCGGCGATCGAGCAGGCGCAGCGCGACGGCGCGGTGCCCGCGCACTGGGACCCGGTGGACCTGCTCGCGCTGGTCACGCACCTGGCCGCGCTCTGGACCGCGAACACGCCCGAGTTCACCACCCTGCTCGGCGACCGCTCCCGCGCGCACCGCCGCCGGGTGGTCACCGACGCCGTCGCGGCCCTGCTCGCCAGGTAGGCCGCAGGGGTGCGCGGCCCCGCTCGGCGACACGGCCCAACCGCACGGGTGGGCGGCACCGCGCGACTCAGTCGCCGCGGCGGCTCAGCCGTGGACCAGCTCCCGGTAGTCGTACCAGTCGACCTGGACCGTCCCGGCCGCCGCGTACGGGCCGATGACCCGGCCCGTGAACCCGCCGGCGACCTCGGTGGAGAGGTACCGACCGTCCAGCTCGGCGAGGGCCACGAACTCCCCGCTGCCGTCCTCGAAGCCGAGCCGGACCACGTCGGGCTCCTGGCGCGGATGGTCCATGCCGGGGCCGGAGGCCAGCGTCTCCACGCCCAGCACCACCGGCCCGTCGGGCACCCGCCGGGCGGCGACCCGCTGCGCCAGCGGACCGATCCGGGCCCGGACCCGTACCTCGCCGGGGACCAGTTCGACCGAGTAGTGGTGCTGCTCGTCGAGGCGTACCGCCAGACCACCGCGCCCCCGCGCGGCGTCGACCAGCGCGCGGACCCGGGCGTCGTGGTGCTCCTGGCGTCGGGCGACCAGGGTGACCGCCGGGTCGTCCAGCCCCCGCCCCCGGGCGTGCAGGGTGAGCCAGCCCGGCCGCTCGGCCAGCGAGACCGCCTCCGGCGGGCGGGAGCGCACCGAGACCCAGCGCGGGTGCAGCCGCGCCGAGTCGAAGTCGTCGCGGCTCGGCGCGGCCGGGCCGGTGGGCGGTACCGGCGGCGGTGCGGCCGAACCGATCTCCCCGATCACCGGCCAACCGTCCATCCAGGAGACCGGGGCCAGGAAGGTCTCCCGGCCGAGGACGTGCCAGCCGGGCGTGCCGCCGCGCGGGCGCGTGCCGAGCAGGACCAGCCACCACGAGCCGTCGGGCGCCTGGACCAGGTCGCCGTGCCCGGTGCTCTGCACGGGATGGTCGGTGCCGCGGTGGCTCAGGATCGGGTTGGCCGGACAGGGCTCGAACGGTCCGTCCGGGGCCGGGCCGCGGGCCACCGAGATGGCGTGCCCGCGCTCCGTGCCGCCCTCGGAGATGAGCAGGTACCAGTACGCGCCGACGCGGTAGAGGTGCGGCGCCTCCGGGTACCGCGCGCCGGGCGTACCGGACCAGATCCGGCGCGGTTTCTCCAGGGCCCAACCGCTGACCGGGTCGATCCGCGCCTGCTCGATGCCGGCGAAGGTGCACCAGCACCGGCCCTCCTCGTCCCAGGCGAGGTCGGGGTCGACGCCGGGGATCTCGGGCAGGAAGACCGGGTCCGACCAGGGCCCGGCCGGGTCCTCGGCCGTGACCAGCATCGTCCCGCCGTGCGGCACGCTCGCGGTGACCAGCCAGAACCGGCCGTCGTGGTGGCGCAGCGTGGGCGCGTAGATGCCGCCCGAGGAGGGGGTGCAGGCGGGGAGCGGGAGCTGACCGGGCCGGTCGAGGACGTTGCCGAGCTGCGTCCAGTGCACCAGATCGCGGCTGTGGAAGATCGGTACGCCCGGGAAGAACTCGAAGCTGGAACAGGCCAGGTAGTAGTCGTCGCCCACGCGGCAGACGCTCGGGTCCGGGTGACAGCCGGGGATGACCGGGTTGAAGAGGGCGGTCATCATCGGGCGGGAACGGGGGCGACGGGGGACGGGAGAGTCACCGACATGAGATTCCTCTCGGGGGTGACAATGTTCGCGGTGGCGGAAATTTTCCGGAACAGTTCCGTAACTTGGTTGGAACGCTAAGGGTCGTCCGGACGGGCCGTCAAGCCTGGAAACTGGGCGGGGTTGACGGCCGAAGCGCCGGCCGGTGCCGGATCGACCTCGAAAGTGTTTCGGCCGTAGGCTGGAAGCTTCGATGAAGGAGTTGCTCGTGACGGTCGACGAAGGACGCAGGATCACGATCACGGCGATCGCACAGGAGGCCGGGGTCTCCGTACCGACCGTCTCCCGGGTGCTCAACGGCCGCAACGACGTCGCGCCGCAGACCCGTGAGCGGGTGGAGGAACTGCTGCGTCGGCACGGCTACCGCCGCCGCGCCACCCGGGCCCGGGCCGGCGCCAGCCTGATCGACCTGGTCTTCAACGACCTGGACAGCCCCTGGGCGGTCGAGATCATCCGCGGGGTCGAGGACGTGGCGCACGCCGCCGGGGTCGGTACCGTCGTCTCGGCCATCCACCGGCGCTCCACCTCCACCCGCCAGTGGCTGCAGAACCTGCGTACCCGCGCGACGGACGGGGTGATCCTGGTCAGCAGCGACCTCGCCCCGCCGGTGCACGCCGAACTGCGCCGGCTCAACGTCCCGATGGTCCTGGTCGACCCGGCCGGGGTGCCGAGCCTGGACATCCCCACCATCGGCGCCACCAACTGGGCCGGCGGGCTGCGCGCGACCGAGCACCTCCTCTCGCTCGGGCACCGCCGGATCGGGCTGATCGCCGGACCGCCGCGCCTGCTCTGCAGCCGGGCCCGCCTCGACGGGTGCCGGGCCGCGCTGGAGGCCGCCGGGGTGCCGCTCCCCGAGGAACTGGTGATGCCCGGCGACTTCTACCACGAGTCCGGCTTCTCCGGTGCCACGGCCATGTTGGACCTGCCCGAGCCGCCCACGGCGATCTTCGCCTCCAGCGACCAGATGGCGTTCGGGGCGTACGAGGCGGTCCGCCGGCGCGGGCTGCGCGTCCCCGACGACATCAGCGTGGTGGGCTTCGACGACCTGCCCGAGGCGCGGTGGGCCTCCCCGCCGCTGACCACCGTCCGCCAGCCGCTGGCCGAGATGGGCCTGCTCGCGGCCCGTACCGTGCTCCGCCTCGCGCAGGGGGAGCCGGTGGAGACGCCTCGGGTCGAACTCTCCACCGATCTCGTGGTGCGCGACAGCACCGCCCCGCCGGCCAACCGCTGAACCCGGCCGGCCGACGTTCTTACCGGGAGATTTCCGGTACTCCATTGACGCGTCGATCCGAGGACGCCAATACTTGGGAACGCTCCCAAAGAAATTGGTACCCCGGGGCCCGCTGCGGGTCGGCGCGTAGCGGGCCCCGTTCCGAGCGAACCTTCCTCGACCCGTTCCCTCCCGGCTCCCCAACCGCACCTCCCGCCCCACCGCACCGCCCCCACCCCGGCCGCCGCGTCCGCGCGCCGCCGGCCTCAGCCGCGCCTTGCCGGCCTCGCCTGCGCCTTGCCTGCCGTGCGGCGCTCGTCGTCGGCGGCGACGTCCGGTCCGCACCGCCGGGTTAGACGTGATCGTGCACGGGGTACCAGGCCAGGCATGACGCCCGAGCAGACCGAATCCGGGCGCGGGAGCCTAGGGAGCGTCCATGCGACTCGATGATGACGACATCCGTTCGACCGGTGGCGGTTCGGCGGAGGGTCCGGCCGACGGTGGTGCCACGCCGGGCCAGCATGACGGTGGCGCGGACGGTTCGGCCGAGGGGCCGGCCGACGGGGGTGCGACCCCGGGCCAGCATGACGGTGGCGCCGACGGTTCCGCGGAGGGTCCGGCCGACGGGGGTGCGACCCCGGGCCAGCATGACGGCGGCGCCGACGGTTCGGCCGAGGGCCCGGCCGACGGCGGCGCGACCCCCGGTGTGCGCGACGGCGGCGCCGACGGCGCGGCCCGTTGACCGGTCGGCGAGCCGAGATGACGAGCGACACGCCGGGCGGCCCGCGCCGCCCGGCGTCCGCCACGACCGGGGCGGAGAGCGGCATCAGCCCCGGCCGCGACGACCGTGCCGCGGGCGGAGTCGCCTCGCCCCTGGGCGCGAACGCCCTGGCCCGCTGCGTGGCCGTCGAGCCGGCGAAGTTCGCCACCGCCCACTGGGGGCGTACGCCGCTGCTCTCCCGCGCCGCCGAACTCGGCAACCCGCTGGGCTTCACCGACCTGCTCAGCCCGGACGACGCCGACGAACTGCTCAGCCGGCGCGGTCTGCGTACCCCGTTCCTGCGCGTGGCCAAGGACGGACAGCTGCTGCCGGCGGCGCGGTACACCGGTTCCGGCGGCTCCGGCGCCGAGATCGGCGACCAGGTCCTCGACGAGCGGGTCCTCGACCTGTACGCCGGCGGCGCCACGCTGGTGCTGCAGGGCCTGCACCGCAACTGGCCGCCGCTGGTCGACTTCGCGCGCGAACTCGGCGCCGCCCTCGGACAGCCGTTGCAGGTCAACGCGTACCTGACCCCGGCCGGCAGCCAGGGGTTCGCCACCCACTACGACACCCACGACGTCTTCGTGCTCCAGGTGGCCGGCCGCAAGCACTGGCGGATCCACGAGCCGGTGCTGCCCGACCCGCTGGAGCGCCAGCCGTGGGGCGGTCGCGCCGACGAGGTCTCGGCCGTCGCCGAGGGGCCGCCCGCGTTGGACGTGACGCTGGCCCCGGGCGACGCGCTCTACCTGCCGCGCGGCTGGCTGCACAGCGCCCAGGCGCAGGAGGAGAGTTCGCTGCACCTCACCGTCGGAATCCGGGCCATGACCCGGTACGCGCTGGTCGAGACGCTGCTGGAGCTGGCCGCCACCGATCGTCGGCTGCGCGCCTCGCTGCCGTACGGGCTGGACGTGGCCGACGCCGACCAGGTCGAGCCCGAGCTGACCGAGACCGTCGAGGCGCTGCGCGACTGGCTGGTACGCGCCGACCCCGTCGCCGTGGCCGCGCGGCTGCGCGAGCGGGCCTTTCCCGCGTCCCGGCCGGCGCCGATCCGCCCCCTGGCGCAGGCGCGGGCCATCGCGGAACTCGACGCGCGGACCCCGATCGCCCCGCGCGCCGGCCTGCGCTGGCAACTCGACGACGAGAGTTCCGGCGACGGGCCCGGCGACGCCGCCGGTGCCGGCCGGGTCGTGCTCCGCGTCTTCGACCGTACGGTCAGCTTCCCCGGCCAGTGCCGCCCGGCGCTGCGGGCGCTGCTGCGCGGCGAGGTGGGCCGCGTCGGCGACCTGCCCGGTCTCGACACCGACGAGGACCGGATCGTGCTCGCTCGCCGCCTGCTCCGCGAAGCCGTCGCCGTCACCCCCTGACCCGCCGCGCCGCCAACCGCCCGGACGCCGAGCCGCCGGACGGGGCGGCCACGGCCGCGCGAGCGGCGGCGGGCGCCGAGCCGGGGGAGGGCTGGACGGCCACGAGCGGCGGACGGGCGCCCGGCCGGAGGGGTTGGGGGCGGATCGCCCGCGACGGGATCAAGCGTGACCGCCCAGAGCGGGTGATCCGCCCCCAACCCCCACCACCGCGAGCCGCGAGCGCGACCCGCGAACCAGCGCTCAGCGCACGAGCGCGAAGAGCAGCCCGGTGGTGACCAGCCCCGCCGCCACCACCACCGCCACCGGACGGGGACCGAGCGCGGCGTGCCGCCGGTCGGCGAGCAGCTTCGCCGGCGCCAACCCGACGAACGGCCCGAGCAGCGCCACCACCAGCGCCAGCACCGGCATCCCCACCGCCAGGTCGCCGCCGTACCGGTCGCCGACCAGCCGCGCCCCGGCGCCCAGGGCGTACGCGGCCGCCGCGCCGAGCACCCCGAAGAGCACCAGCAGCGGGTTCGTCGAGCCGGGTAGCTCCTCGGGCCGCTTGGCGCGCTCGATCAGCTCGCGTACCCCGTCCAGCAGCGTGACCGGCGCGGCCGTGGCCCCGGGCGCCGGGGCCGGCGGGTCACCCAGCCGCCCGGCCGCGCCGAGCCGGCTGCGGAACAGCTGCCACAGGTGGGCGGCCTCGGCGTCCACCGCCTCGACCTCCTCCGTGGCGGCCGCCACCTCCTCCTCGGCCCGGCGTACGGCCTCCGTCGCGGCGCGCACCGCCCGGTCGGCGGCGGCGCACTGGTCGGCGTACCAGGTCTCCGCCTCGGCGCGCTGGGCCTCCACCCGGGCCGTCAGCTCGGCCAACTGCCGGATCAGCGCCGGGTACGACTCGCTCATCTGGCCCGCCCAATCGGATCGTGCGGCCGACTCCGCGGGGCTCACGCGGACGGCCCGTACGGGATGATCACCTGTCCGGTGCGGTGCACCGCCCGGTCGAAGTAGAGCCCCCGCCAGGGCCGGGGATACCAGTCCGGCCCGCCGGTGCCCGGGTACAGCGACGAGGTCAGCTCCGCGCCCTGCACGTCCAGCGCCACCCAGGCGCCGATCTGGTCGGTACGCGACGCCGGCCCGCCCAGGTCGGCGCGCATCCGGGCGACCCCGCGCCACCAGGCGAGCACGTGGGTGCGCCGCTCCGGCCCGTTGTGCAGGACGTGCCGCAGGTGCTCCAGCCCGGAGCGCTGGCCGGCCCGCGCCGCCAGCTTGCCGGCCGCCGCGTCCACGGCGAAGAGGAGCAGGTAGTGCGGTTGGCCGGGGGTGGCGCCCGCGCCGAGCCCGGTGGCCGTCTCGGCCATCAGCTCGCCGACGGTCTCCTCGTCGTACCAGGCGGCGTCGGCGCCGAGCGCGTCGTAGAGCGCCCGGGCGGCGGTGTCCGCGTCCGGATCGAGGCAGGCGATCGAGAACCGGGCGGTGCCGGGCGCGTGCTGCCGGTGCAGCGAGCGGGCCGCCGCGTCGAGGATCGCGCACGCCTCGTCGACCCGGGTACCGAGCACCGCGAGGTTGCGTCCGGGCGCCCGGGGCAGCCGCATCCCCGCCGACCGCGCCTGCACGTCGATGATCTCGCCGAGCAGCGCGACCGGTCCCCGGGCGCCGCCGGCCGCCCGCGCCGCGCCCGGCTCGCCCGCCCCGGACGCCTCGCCCGGTCGCAGCGCCACGAAGTCGGGCGCGTCGGCCAGCCGGGGGATCGCGTCACCGTCGAAGAGCCGGGCCGGGGCGGCGTCCTGCGGACGCATCCGCCACAGCCGGTGTTGCAGCTCGCTCCAGGTGCCCCAGTCGCTGGCCGACGGGATCCGGGCCACCTGGTTCCCCTCGGCCATCCCCGACTCGGCGTTGACGACGGCGTGGTGCCGGGGCAGGGACTGGGCCGCGTCGTTGCGCTCGGCCAGGATCCGCAGCGCCTTGGGCAGCGCGATGCGGAGGGTGAACTGGGCGACCAGCGCCGGGCGGCCCCAGAGCGCCTCGATGCCCCGTACGTCCTGCGAGGCGAGCACCAGGTGGATGCCCTGCGACCGACCCCGGCGGGCCAGGTCCTCCAGCAGGTCGGCGGCCTCCCGGGCGACCGCGTCCCGCCCGGCGAGCAGCATCTGGAACTCGTCGACGACCGCGACGATGCGCGGCCAGCGGCCCTGCGGGTCGACCGCCCGCAGCTCGGAGAGCTTGGTGACCTCGTGCCGCTTGGCCGCGTCCGCCCGGCGGCGCAGCTCCTCGGCGAGGAAGCGCAGCAGCGCCAGCCCGAACTCGCGGTCGGTGTTGACGTTGATGCCGACCAGGCGCATGTGCGGCAGCCAGCTCGGGTCGCGCCGGCCCTGGGCGAACCGGGCGAAGGAGACGCCCTCCTTGAAGTCGAGCAGGTAGAACTCCAGCTCGGCGGGGGAGTAGCGGGCGGCCAGCGCGCCGATCCAGGCGAAGATCAGGTTTGTCTTGCCGGTGCCGGACGGACCGCCGATCAGCGCGTGCGGGGGATAGTCGCCGAGGGTCAGCAGCACCGGCCGACCCTGCGGACCGTCCCCGATCGGCGCGGTCAGGCCGGTCGCCGAGCTCTCCCGCCAGAGCTGGTCGTCCGGCGGGAGCAGGTCGGTGAAGGGGGTCGGCGGCGGTCCGGCGGCCACCTCGGCCGCGACCTGCCGGCTCGTCTCGGTGACCAGGCCGGGCGGGGGCGGGGGGTCCAGGCGTACCGGCAGGCCGGCGACGCCGCCCAGCCGGGTCCCGCCGGCACCGACCACCACCCGCTCGACGGCCGGTTCGTCGGGCAGCGCGATGCCGCGTACCACGAGGTGCACGCCGCAGGCCGGTCCGGTGCGGACCACCCGGTCGAGCTGGCCGCGCTCGTGGCGGGAGAGTTCGTCGCCGCCGAGCAGGACCGCGACCCGCCACGGTTCGGGGCGCCGCCCGGTCGCGGCGGCCAGCTCCCGCAGCGACCCGTGCTCGCCGGCGAGCACGGTCTCGTTGATCCGCCGGATCTGGTCGACCAGGTCGTCCAGGAGCCGACCCAGCCCGCCAGGGCCCACGAAGGTCAGCAGCCCGGCGGTGGAGAGCGGGGCGAAGCCGGCCAGCCCGCCGCCGAGGTGCTCCGGGTCGTAGCCGATCAGCCGTACCGCGCCGGGCCCGGCCCGCCCCACGGCCCGCAGCAGCAGGGCGGAGACGACGCTGTCGCAGCCGGCCCGGTCGTCGCCGGAGACGTGTACGTGCCCCCGGTCGAGCAGCGGCACCAGCGCGGGAACCGGATCGGTACCGGGCAGCGGTACCACGCCGATGCGCAGGGCGCCCGGGGGCTCGCCGCGTACCGCCGGGGTGGGCCGCCACTGCGACCAGGACGCGCCGGCGGCGCCGGGGGCCTCCTGCTCGGCCGCCTTCGCGGCGCGGCGGGCCAGCGTGGCGATCTGCTCGGCGTACCGGTCGTTGATCTCGTCGAGCCGACGGTCCCGTTCCGCGCCGACCCGCTCCGGCACCCGCCGCGCGGCCTGCCGGGTGCGGGTCAGCCGGGTCTGGGCCGCGTCCAGTTCGGAGCGGGCCGCGGCCAGCCGTCCGCGGGTGGCGCCGAGCGCGTGCGACAGCATGCCGCGGACCCGGACGGCGAGCTGGGTCCGTACGTCAGGCATGGGGCTCCCGGGAGGTGGTGATGACCGTACGGGCGTCGCCGCCGACGCGGTCCAGCAGCAGTCCGGTGAGGACCCCCGCGGCGACCGCGGGATCGGCCGGATGCGGCTGCTCCGGCGGGTTGCGCCCGTTGTCCTCGCGCCGGGGCGGCGGCATCCGGCACAGCCGGGTCAGCAGCGTCTCGAGCACCCCCGGGGGCAGCCCGGGGAGCAGGTCGCGTACCCGGTTGTCGACGGCGCGCCGCAGCTGGGGCAGGTCGTCGGCGCGCGGCGGGTGACCCAGCATCCTGGTGGCGAGTTCGCGCAGCACGGGCGGGGCGACGGCGGCCAGGTCGAGCCCGACGTTGGCGTCCACCCCGCGCAGTTCGGCGTGCAGCCGCCCCCGGTCCCCGGAGCGGACGTTGGTGGCGACGCGGCGCAGCAGTTCCTCGGGGTCGGTGACCCGGCCGTCGGGCTTGTCGGACGGCGTGTCCCGCCCGCCGGTCAGCTCGGCGACCCGTACCGACCACCACCGCCGTACCGTCGGCGCCTCGGTCGGCTCGGGTTCCGGCGCGGTCGGGTCGACCGGCGGCTCGTCCACGATCCGGTCCGGCTCGGCCCGCCGGGCGGCGGCGCCGTCGCCGGTCAGGCCGATGGCGGCCAGGTACGTGGCGAGCTGGTCCTGCGCGACGCGCAGCGTGTGTCCGGCGCTCTCGGCGTGCTCCAGGGCGGCGGAGAGCTCCGGCACGCCCATCGGGTCCGCCGACTCCTGGCGCACCCAGCGCAGCCGGTCGGAGGCCTGCCGCAGGTGGTCCAGCGCGGTCATCAGCAGCCCGACCGGCAGCTCGTCGGCGGCCGACCGGACCTGCGCACCCAGCTCCTCGACGATGGACATCGGCGGCTCAGAGCGTCGCGACGTACTGCTGTGCCTGCTCCACCGCGGAGAGGGTGGCGGCGAGGCACTCCTCCAGCTCCTGGGCGGCCTGCGAGAGCGAGGCCTGTGCCGCGGTGACTGTCTCGTGCCCGCTGCCCTCCAGCGCGCCGGCGAGGGTCTGCTGCGCCTCGGCGAGCTTCTCGCTGGCCGCCTGTACCGCGGCCTGACCGTCGCCGATCTGCTGGAGCGCGGCGTCGATGGCGGACTTCAGCTCGGCGACGCTCGCCACGATGGAACCTCCTGGGGGCGGGGAGGGCTCTATTAGAGCCTATCCCCAACCGGATGGCCGGGTCAGTAGCCGGCGAGTCGGTCAACGGGAATGAGCCGGGCATGAAACCGGCATCCCCACCGGCCCGCCCGGTGCTCGGCTCAGCCCCCGCCGGACCCGCCGTCCGGGCGGGCCCGCCCGGTGCCCGGATCAGCCCGCGTCGGCCCCGCCGTCCGGGCCGCCCGCGCCCCCGCTGCGCGCCGCGGTCGGGCTGACGGAGACGCCGAACGCCCGCTTCGACACCGTGCTGATGGGCCGGGGCAGCTACGACCCGGCCCGCAAGGAGGGGATCGCCAGCCCGTACGCCCACCTCACCCAGTACGTCTTCAGCCGCTCGCTGCCGCCCGCGCCGGAGTGCGGGGTGGAGATCGTCGCCGGCGACCCGGTCGGCTTCGTCCGCGACCTCAAGCGGCGCGAGGGGGGCGACATCTGGCTCTGCGGCGGTGGTCAGCTCGCCGGCCAGCTCCTTCCGGAGATCGACGAGTTCGTGGTCAAGCTCAACCCGGTCCTGGTCGGCCGCGGCGTCCCGCTGGTGGACCGGGAGTTCGACCCGAGCCGGTTCGCCCTGGTCGAGGCGCGCCCGTTCGACAGTGGCGTGGTGGTGCTGCGCTACCGCCGGGCGTAGCGCCCCCGCCCGTCGCCCCCGCCCGTCGATCTAGGGCAAATCGTTGTGATTGGAGATCAAACAACGCTGATTTGCCCTAGATCGACGGTGGTGGTGTGGCGGCGGTCGGCGGGTCCGGGCGCAGCCAGCGCGGGCCGCGTACCTCGGCGCCGAGCGCCGCCACCCGTTCCCGCAGCTCCCGGTCGGCCGTCACCACCACGACCCGGTCCCGGTGCCCCGCCTCGGCGCGGACCAGCTCGACGATCGCGTCGTCGCCGGAGCGGGGCGCCGCGAGCACCCGTACGTCGTCGGTCGCCGGCACGTGTCGGGCCGCGCCCTCGACCACCAGCGTGACCTCGACGGGCGGCGGCAGCCCCGGCCGGCCGGTACGGGCGATCGGCGCCAGGTCGTCGCGGAGCCGGGCGGTCGCCCCGGCCCGGTCCCGCCACCAGCCGTCCGGCCGGGATCCCACGACATTGGCGGCGTCGACCACGAGCAGCGGCTCCGAATCCATGCGCCCCAGCGTGCCACCCGGGCACGTTTGTCGGGCCGGGCGCCGGGTAGCCCACGCCGACCGTGTCGCGCCCGTCGAGGGAGAGATCATGACGCAGGGACCGGGTGATTTCGGCGTCGACCCGTGGGACGAGTTCCTGGCCCGCTACTTCGGGCGCGGCGAGGGACGTCGGCCGATGCACCGGGTGGACATCACCCGGCTGATGACCGCCGACGCCCGGGAACTGCTCGCCGACGCGGCCCGCCGGGCCGGGCAGGCGGGCAGCAACGACCTGGACACCGACCACCTGCTCTGGGCGGCGCTGCAACGCGAGTCCCTGCGCGACCTGCTCCGCCGGGCCGGTGCCGACCCGGACGCCCTGTTCAACGCGCTCGGCGGCCCGGCGGAGGGCGAACCGGCCCCGCGCGGCGAGCTGCCCGGCAACCTCTCGCTCACCCCGGCCGCCAAGCGGGCCCTGCTCGACGCGCACCAGCTCTCCCGCGCGATGGGCGCCTCGTACATCGGTCCGGAGCACATCCTGATGGCGTTGCCGCTCAACCCAGAGTCGCCGGCCGGGCGGATGATGGCCGCCGGCCGGATCGGGCCGCAGGCGTTGCAGTCGGCGAGCCAGCAGCGCGGGCGGATCACCGCGCCCGCGCCGGACCGGGGTACGCCGACGCTGGACCAGTTCGGGCAGGACCTCACCGAGCTGGCCCGGGCGGACGAGATCGATCCCGTGATCGGTCGGGCCGACGAGATCGAGCAGGCCGTGGAGATCCTGTCCCGGCGTACCAAGAACAACCCGGTGCTGATCGGCGAGGCGGGCGTCGGCAAGACCGCGATCGTCGAGGGGCTCGCCGAGCGCATCGCCGACGGGGACGTGCCCCGTACGCTGCTCGGCAAGCGCGTGATCCAGCTCGACCTGGCCGGCCTGGTCGCCGGTACCCGCTACCGGGGCGACTTCGAGGAGCGGGTCAAGAAGGTCATCGACGAGATCCGCTCCCAGGGCGACAACCTCATCGTCTTCCTCGACGAGCTGCACACCCTGGTCGGGGCGGGCGGCGCCGGCGCCGAGGGCGGGATGGACGCCAGCAACATGCTCAAGCCCGCGCTGGCCCGCGGGGAGCTGCGGGTGATCGGCGCGACCACGCTCAACGAGTACCGGCGCAACATCGAGAAGGACGCGGCGCTGGCCCGACGGTTCCAGCCGGTCCTGGTGCCCGAGCCCACGGTCGACGACACGGTGGCGATCCTGCGCGGGCTGCGCGACCGGTACGAGGCGCACCACCAGGTCCGCTTCACCGACGAGGCGCTGGTCGCCGCGGCCGAACTCTCCGACCGGTACATCACCGACCGGTTCCTGCCGGACAAGGCGATCGACCTGCTCGACCAGGCCGGTGCCCGGGTCCGGCTGCGCACCCGTACCCCGGCCGGGGACGTGCGCGACCTGGAACGCGAGCTGGAGGAGGTGCAGCGGGACAAGGACCAGGCGGTCGCGCACGAGCAGTACGAACGCGCCTCCTCGCTGCGCGACCGGATCCAGCAGGTGCAGCGGCGTATCGAGCAGGCCCGCGGCGACGGCGGCCCGGAGGAGGTGCCCCAGGTCCGGCAGGAGGAGATCGCCGAGGTGGTCTCCCGCGCCACCGGCATCCCGGTCGCCCAGCTCACCGAGGAGGAGCGGGACCGGCTGCTGCGCCTGGAGGGCCACCTGCACGAGCGGGTGATCGGGCAGGACGACGCGGTCAACGCGGTGGCCGAGGCGGTGCGGCGGTCCCGTACCGGCCTGGCCGACCCGGACCGGCCGATGGGCAGCTTCCTCTTCCTCGGCCCGACGGGCGTGGGCAAGACCGAACTGGCCCGCGCGCTGGCCGAGGCGCTCTTCGGCGAGTCCGACCGGATGGTGCGGCTGGACATGAGCGAGTTCCAGGAACGGCACACGGTGAGCCGGCTGGTCGGCGCGCCGCCCGGCTACGTCGGGTACGAGGAGGCGGGCCAGCTGACCGAGGCGGTGCGCCGCCGCCCGTACGCGGTGGTGCTGCTCGACGAGATCGAGAAGGCGCACCCGGACGTCTTCAACATCCTGCTCCAGGTGCTCGACGAGGGGCGGCTCACCGACAGCCAGGGCCGTACCGTCAACTTCCGCAACACCGTACTGATCATGACGAGCAACCTCGGCTCCGAGCTGATCACGGGTACCCAGCGCAGCGTCGGGTTCGGCGCCGACGGCGGCGGCGAGGGGGAGAGCAGCGAACTGCGCGAGCGGCTGATGCGCCGGCTCCAGGAGAGCTTCCGCCCCGAGTTCCTCAACCGGATCGACGAGATCATCATCTTCCGGCGGCTGGAGACCGAGCAGCTGCGCCGGATCACCGGGCTGCTGCTGGAGGAGACCCGGCGCCGCCTGCACTCGCAGGACATCACCGTGGAGTTCACCGAGGCCGGGGTGGACTGGATCGCCGAGCACGGGCACCAGCCGGAGTTCGGCGCCCGCCCGCTGCGCCGGACCATCCAGCGGGAGGTGGACAACCGCCTCTCCCGGATGCTGCTCGACGGTTCGATCTCGCCCGGCCAGCGGGTGGTGGTCGACGCCCGCGCCGACGCGCTCGCCTTCGACGTCTCCGGCGACCCCGCCCACCCCCGCCCCACGGCCTCCGCCTCGGCGGTCTGAGAGGAGCCCGACGCGTGACCGAGCCCGAGGAGAACCAGGAGAAGACCCCGAAGACCGACGCGATCCTCAGCCCGCGGGAGCTGCGCCATCCCCCGAGCACGGCCAACCCCTCCCGTACCCGGGTGCCGGCCGAGGGTCTGCGGCCGCCCCGCCCGCCCGAGGAGGCGGAGGAGGAGGGGCGGCGCGAGGAGGCGGCGGCGGACGACGCGGCCGAGTCGCAGGACGAGGACAAGGAGGAGTGATGGCCCGGGACCAGCGCGTCGAGCCCGAGGTGGAGCTGCTGTGGCAGGACTTCCACGACCGCGTGAACGTCACCTCCGAGCGGTTGCGTACCTGGCTGCTGACCCAGGGGTCGGGGGAGGAGACCTTCACCGCCGAGCCCCACCTCGACCTGCCGGAGCCCGGCCGGTCGATCCTGGCCGTGCTCCGCAAGCGCAAGGTCGACCTGACCGACGGGGACATCCAGGTGATGCGGGAGACGATCGAGGAGATCGACGGACTGCTCGACGACCGGCCCGAGGCCGGGGCCACCGACGACGACTGGCGGCGCGCGCTGCTGGACCTCGGTCACGATCCGCTGTTGGAACGCTGACCGGCCCGCTTCCCCTCGGGGCGCGGTTTCGCCGCGCGCCTGCGCCCCGCCCCCGCAGGCCCGTACGCCCGCCGCACGCCCCCGCCGCCGCACGTCCCCGCCGCCGCACGCCCGCCGGCATGCCTGCCGCCCGCCCGCATGCCCGCCGCCGCCCGGCCCCGGGCGCGGTCGGTTCCCGCGCGGCCGGCTGACGGGGTACGCGGCCCTCACTCGGACTCGACGCTGAGTATCTGCAGCCCGGCGGCGTCCGTCGCGTCCTGGCGCTCCGCGCGCAGCGCCTCCTCCCGCGCGATCAGGTTGGTGTACTCGGCGATGTCCGCCGGCGCCGGCACCGCCGGTACCCGACGCAGGAACGCCTCGATGTCACGCGAGGCGGCGGTGTGGGCGGCGGCGATACGACGAGCCGTCTCCCGGTCGTCCTCCGGCACGTTGAGATCGGTCATGCGCTACCGGTACCCGGCACGCCCGCTCCCTACCGCGATTCCGGGCCCCGTGATTACCCGGAACGAGCCGGCCGCCGGCCGGCACCCGGCGGCGCCCGCCTGCCCGCCCCGAGCGGACGCGGCGGCGGCCGGCCGCCACGCATGATCGCGCAACTGCGGGACAGTAGGACCCTCGCGCGCTCGCGAGGGGCCTACTGCGGGGAAACCGTGCGATCAGCGAGCGTGTGCGGCGGACGAGCACCCGCCACACCGCCGCGGGAGGGAGGGTGCCGCCTCCCGGCGCCGCGAAGCGCCCGGGCGCGCAGACTCAAGCGGCGGCGCGCTGTTGGGCGCCGAAGTTCGGGTGGCGGCTCAGCCAGGCCCGGTAGCCCGGGTTGCGCGCGAGCGAGTCGACGTACGCGGCGGTGGCGTGGCCGAAGACGCGGTCGCCGGTACGGGCCGCCGGGGCGTCGGGGTGCCAGCCCAGCAGCAGCCGCCAGCGCAGCGGCGCGCCGGCCAACGGCCGGGTGACCAGCCCGGAGACGGGCCGGAAGGTGGCCTGGCAGAGCGCGATGGCCTCACCGGCTTCGACCAGGTCGAGCCCGCTGAGCACGTCGGTCTCGTACACCTTGCGCGGGGTGAAGCCGGCGCGGGCGCAGGCGGCGGCGAAGCAGTCACCGAAGCAGCCGTCGCCCGGGGCGGCCACCCAGCGTTCCTCGCCGAGCAGGGCCAGGTGCACCTCGTCCCGGTCGGCCAGCGGGTGCGCCTCGGGCAGCAGGACGAAGACCGGGTCGACCGAGACCGCCCGCCAGGTCAGCCCGAACTCGCCCGGCGGGGTCGCGTCGCCGCAGACGCCGACCAGCGCGTAGTCGAGGCGGCCGTTGAGGACGAGCTGGGAGAGCTCGTCGACGTACCACGAGGCGTACGTGCTGATCTGCGCGTGCGGATGTTCCTTGGCGAGCCGGTGCACGAGCCGCCCGAGGATGGGGCTGTTCGCGCCGCCGAAGCGGTACCGGCTCATCGCCGTGCCGGCGCCGGCCAGCCGTGCCGCCTCGTCCTGCAGCCCCTTCATGGCCGGCAGCAGGACCCGGGCGCGGGCCAGCACCAGCTCGCCGAGGGCGGTCGGCCGGGCGCCGCGCCGGTCCCGCTCGAACAGCGGGCCGCCGAGCGTGCGCTCGATCCGCTGGAGCTGCGCGGTGAGGGCCGGTTGGGCCAGGCCCAGCGTCGAGGCGGCCTTGGTCACGCTGCCGGTCTCCGCGATGGCGCAGACCACCTTCAGGTGCCGCAGCTCCAGGTTCATAGCGAGACGGTAGGACCAGAATGGGATCTACGGGAAGACCCCCGGCCAGTGAAAGACGACCGATCCGGGCGGCAAAACCAACCGAACGGGGAACTTCGGGCTAACGCGCCGCCCACAACAGGCCACGCTCGGTGATGGTACGGATCTCCGGTACGGTCAGGTCGTCGACCTTGTGCCCGACGGTGGAGACGAAGACCCGGCCGGCGCCCCAGTTCCGGGTCCAGACGGCGGGCAGGGTCACCGGCTCCCGCCAGGGGGTGTCCGGCTCCGGCTCGTACGTGACGGTGGCGAGCACGTCGTTGAGCGGGTCGCTGAGCACCCAGTACTTCTCCGTGTGCAGCCGGACCGTGCCGATGCCGGCCACCAGCGGGTGCTCCGCGCGCTCGGGCAGCACGGTCAGCGTGTGGTCGAGGAAGCCCGGCGGGTGGTGTACGAAGAGGCCGCCGGTCAGGTGCTGGTACCGGTTGTGGTGGAACGAGCCGACGATGCCGCCGTGCCAGCCGGCCAGCCCGGTGCCGGCCCGTACCGCCGCGTCGAGGCCGGCCACCTGCTCGTCGGTGACGGTGCCGATGGACCAGCACTGCAGCACCAGGTCCACCCGCGACATCCGGTCGGCGTCGGTGTAGACGTCGAGCCGGTCGTGCACCTCGACCGCGAAGCCCCGCTCCCGCAGGAACGGAATGAACAGCTCGGTCGCCTCGACCGGCACGTGGCCCTCCCAGCCACCCCGTACGACGATCGCGTCCCGCACCGGCGCCTCCCCGATTCCATCGATCCGCCGCGTCCCGCGCGCGGCGGATACGATCATCACATCTTCGGGGGCTCGGTGAGATCCTCGACGTACGTCTCGCGCCGGGTGACCGCGTCGCGTACCTTGTCGACCACGCCGACGGCCGGGTCCACCACCTTGTTCCAGGGCGGGGTGGCCGGGGTGCCGGGGTGGGGCCGGGTCGGCGCCGCCTCCTCGGCGATCTCGACCCGGTTGCCGAGCCGGATCAGCTCCTCCTCGCTGGCGGTCTCGCGCAGCTCCGGGAAGATCTCGGCGGTCGCGGCGCGCACGTGCCGCTCCAGCTCCTCGGCGACCTCGCGGGCGATCTCCACGAAGTGCGGGTCGTCGGGACCGGCGCCGGAGAGCCGCTGGAGCGTACGCAGCAGCGCGTTGTCGGCGGCGACCTCCCGGTCGGCCAGCGGCTCCCCGTCGGCGAGCGCCGAGCGTACGGTCGGGTAGAGGTACTGCTCCTCGGCGGAGAGGTGCCGGGTGGTCGTGGCGACCAGCACCTCGGTCACCTGGCGGCGGTGCTCGACGGTGCCGGCCGGCCCGGTCAGCTCGCGGCAGAGCCGGCGCAGCTGCTCGTGCTCGTCGGCGAGCATCTCGACCATGCTGCGTCCGCCGGGGCGGTAGGCATCCTCGGCGGCGTCCTCGACCGGCGGCAGGGGTGGCAGGGGGACGGTCATCGCGACCCTCCTTCTCGTGCTCGTGCTACGACTGCGGAATGCCAGCGGCGGTACCCGGGGCCCGGCGCGGCGAAACGCGGCCCAGGCCCGGTGGCGCCGGGCCCGAGCCCGGGCCGGGTCTCCCGCCCCCGGCACCCGTGCGCCGCCTCCGCACCTGGCCGCCGCGCCGCGTCCGCGCCCGTCCGCCGCGGCCCGTCGGCCGGCCGTAGGGGCGCCGGCGGCCGCCGGGCTGGTATGAAGAACCGCATGACGAGCGACGCCCCCCTGCACCCGAGCGCCACCGACGAAGTCGTCGAACTCTGCGCCGACCTGCTGCGTATCGACACCACCAACACCGGGGACAACGACACCAGCGCCGGTGAGCGGGCCGCCGCCGAGTACGTGGCGGCCAGCCTGGCCGAGGTCGGCGTCGAGGCGCGGATCCACGAGTCGGCGCCCGGCCGGGCGAACCTGGTCGCCCGGATTCCCGGTACCGACCCGGGGCGCGGCGCGCTGCTGGTGCACGGTCACCTGGACGTGGTGCCGGCCGACGCGAGCGAGTGGTCGGTGCACCCCTTCTCGGGTGAGCTGCGCGACGGCTACCTCTGGGGCCGGGGCGCCATCGACATGAAGGACTTCGACGCGATGGTGCTCGCCGTGGTCCGGCAGTGGCAGCGTACGGGGGTGCGCCCGCCCCGCGACATCGTGCTCGCGTACACGGCCGACGAGGAGGCGGGCAGCGACTACGGCGCCCGCTACCTGGTGCAGCACCACGCGGACCTGCTCGAGGGATGCACCGAGGCGATCGGCGAGGTGGGCGGCTTCTCGTACACGGTCAACCAGGACCTGCGGCTGTACCTGATCGAGACCGCCGAGAAGGGCATCGACTGGCTGCGGCTGCACGCCAAGGGGCGCCCCGGGCACGGGTCGATGGTGCACGACGACAACGCGGTGACCGCGCTGGCGGAGGCGGTCGCCCGGGTGGGCCGGCACCGCTTCCCGGTGGTGGTGACCCCGACCGTGCGGGCCTTCCTGGAGGAGGTCTCGGCGGCGCTCGGCGTCGAACTGGACCCGGACGACCCGGAGACCGCGATCGCCAAGCTCGGCCCGATCGCGAACCTGATCGGCGCGACGATCCGCAACACCGCCAACCCGACCCGGCTGGCCGCCGGCTACAAGGACAACGTCATCCCCGGCCGGGCCAGCGCCACCATCGACTGCCGGAGCCTGCCCGGCCAGTCGGAGCTGCTGCTGGAGCAGCTGCGCGAGGTGGTCGGCCCGGACCTGGAGATCGAGTACATCCACCGCCAGGCCGCGATCGAGACCACCTTCGACGGTGCGCTGGTCGAGGCGATGTCGGCGGCGCTGCGGGCCGAGGACCCGGGGGCGCGCCCGGTGCCGTACATGCTCTCCGGCGGTACGGACGCGAAGGCGTTCCACACCCTCGGCATCCGCTGCTTCGGTTTCGCCCCGCTGCGGCTGCCCGCCGACCTGAACTTCAGCGCGTTGTTCCATGGCATCGACGAGCGGGTACCGGTGGACGGACTACAGTTCGGCGTGCGGGTACTCGACCGGTTCCTGCGGAACTGCTGACGCGGGTCGACCAAGCAGGGGAAGGCGCGGCCGACCCGGTCGGGCGGGAACCGGTCGGGCACCGGCGACGCCGCGGGCCGTCACGACCACCCGCGCCATCGACCTCGAAGGGATCGCAAGATAATGACGGACCAGTACGCCGAGCTGGACGCTGCCCTGGAGCGGGTCATCGCGACCGCCCGGGATCACCTGGCCGCCGTCAAGGCGGCGCAGGGGCGGATCGACGACGACGACGTCTGGCAGGCGTACGTTGCCCTCAACAACGCCTCCTACGAGTACGACGAGCGGCTGCTGGACGCGTTCGGCGAGGTCACGCCCTGGGACGTGGAGTCGATCGACCCGGACGAGGCCGACGAGCGCTTCGGCGTGGGCCTCGGCGGCGCCGACGGAGCCGAGCCTCTCGACCCGCACCCGCGGGTGCTCTCGGTGCGCCAGCGGCGCGACTACCGGGTGCCGAGCGTGGCGGCGCTGATCCGGGTGGCCCAGGCGGCCCGGCGGGCCGCGATGCCGGAGGGCGACGAGCCCGAGCCGGTCGAGGGGGTCGGCGAGGCGGTGCTGGAGCTGCTCCAGGCCGGCGACGGGTCGCTCGGTGCCCTGGACATCCCGGAGCTGGAGCCGCTCGACGGGGTGGTGATGCTCAGCGAGACCGACGCGCCGATCGACCTGGAGGCGTTCGACGACGAGGACAGCGCCGGGCCGTTCCAGCCGGGGCCGGACGACCGGCTCGTCGGGCGCCTGGACGAGCACCCGTTCCTGCCCGACACCGACGAGGCCGACGAGGTCGAGCGGGCCCGCTGACGGCCCGCCGGCCCGAGGGCCGCTGGCCGAGGTCTCCCGGCTGCCCCGCTCACCGGCGGGGCGGCCGGCGGACCGGTCAGTAGGAGAGACCGGGCTGCGGCTTGTTGACCAGGCGCCGGCGGAGCACCACCTGCCGGGTACCGTCCCGGAAGAGCCGGACCCGGGCCAGCTCCCAGCCGGAGAACTCGGCCTGAATCGCCAACTGCGCCTGCGCGGTCACCCGGTCGACATTCGGCGGTAACCGCAGCGGCGCGTACTCGTAATCCATGCAACCATCCTGCCCACCGCCGCCGGGCGGCACCAGTCCTTCCGGCCCGCCGGGTGATCCCCGCCACGTGACCGGCGGCAGGTCAGCCGTCGCGCTCCGGATAGGCGACCGGTACCGACGAGACGTCGTCCAGGGCGCGGGCGATCTCCTCCGGCAGGGTCATCCGCTCCACCTGCAACGCGCCGAGGAGCTGCCCGACGGTGCGGGCGCCGAGGATAGGGGCGACCACGCCGGGCCGGTCGCGGACCCAGGCGAGGGCCACCTCCATCGGCGAGACGCCGAGCCCGCCGGCCGCGGTGGCGACCGCCTCGACGATGCTGGAGCAGCGCGGTTCGAGGTAGGTTGCGACAAATCGCTCGAAATGCGGCGAGGCGGCGCGGGAGTCGGCCGGTCGGCCGTGCCGGTACTTGCCGGTGAGCACCCCCCGGCCCAGCGGCGACCAGGGCAGCACGCCCAGGCCCAGCGCCTCGCAGGCCGGCAGCACCTCCCGCTCGATGCCGCGTTCCAGCAGCGAGTACTCCATCTGCGCGGCGACCACCGGGGCCCGGCCGGGGTAGGCCGCCTGCCAGGTGGCGGCCCGGGCGGTCTGCCAGCCGGAGAAGTTGGAGACCCCCACGTAGCGCGCCCGCCCGCTGTTGACCGCGTGGTCCAGCGCCGCCAGCGTCTCCTCCAGCGGCGTGTCCGGGTCGTAGCCGTGCACCTGCCAGAGGTCGACGTGGTCGGTGCCGAGCCGGCGCAGCGAGGCGTCCAGCGTGCGCAGCAGGTGTCCCCGCGAGCCGTCGCGGCGCCGGGCCGCGCCGGGCCGCAGCCCCGCCTTGGTGGCGATGAGCAGGTCGTCCCGGGGCACCAGGCTGCCCAGCAGCGACCCGATCACCGCCTCGGCGTCGCCGTCGCTGTACACGTCGGCGGTGTCGACGAGATTGCCCCCGGCGTCCAGGAAGCTCTTCAACTGGGCGGCCGCGTCGTCGGCATCGGTGTCCCGACCCCAGGTCATGGTGCCGAGCGCGAGCCGCGAAACCGCCAGCCCGCTTCGGCCGAGCGGTCGCTGTTGCATGGTTGAACCTTATTCAGAACATGCCCGTACCGACATCCTCACACCCGGCGATCCGCGGCGTGTCTTCCCAGGTGATCTCGCTCGGACCACCGCTCCGGGCGCCCCACGGGACGGCCGGAGCGGCCAGCGGCGCGTTGGCCCACCGGTCGTCGGTCCCGGCGCCGGCATTGCGTAACCTGATGCGACTCTTGTGCGGGATGGGGGAGGACCAGTTGCGACTCGCGCTCAACCTCGGATATCAGACGGCGTGGAGTACTCCCGCCGACCACCTGGCGCTGGCCCAGGAGGCGGACCGGCTGGGCTACTCGGTGGTCTGGGCGGCCGAGGCGTACGGGTCGGACTCGCCGAGCATGCTGGCCTGGATCGCGGGGCAGACATCGCGGATCGACGTGGGTAGCGCGGTGATGCAGATACCGGCGCGCAGCCCGGCGGCGACCGCGATGACGGCGGCGACCATCGACACCCTCTCCGGCGGACGGTTCCGACTCGGCCTGGGGGTCTCGGGGCCGCAGGTCTCCGAGGGCTGGCACGGCGTGCGGTACGGCAAGCCGCTGGCCCGCACCCGCGAGTACGTCGACATCGTGAAGCTCGCCCTGGCCCGCAAGCAGGTCGAGTACCACGGTGAGCACTACACGCTGCCGCTGCCCGACGGACCGGGCAAGGCGCTGCGGCTCAGTTTCCACCCGCCCCGCGAGCACATACCGCTCTACCTGGCCGCGGTCGGACCGAAGAACCTGGAGCTGGCCGGGGAGATCGCCGACGGCTGGCTCGCGATCTTCTACGCGCCGGACCACGCGGCCGAGCAGCTCGCCGCGGTGGCCGCGGGCCGGGCCCGCGCCGGCAAGGAGCTGGCCGGCTTCGACGTGGTGCCGTCCGTGCCGGTGGTGGTCGGCGACGACGTCGCCGGCTGCGCCGAACTGGTCCGCTGGTACGCGGCGCTCTACGTGGGCGGCATGGGCAGCCGGAAGCAGAACTTCTACAACCAGCTCGCCACCCGAATGGGCTACGGCGACGCCGCCCGCGAGGTGCAGGACCTGTACCTGGCCAAGCGGCACCGCGACGCCGCCGCGGCGGTACCGACGGAGTTCGTCGACCGTACCTCGCTGCTCGGGCCGAAGGAGCGCATCGCCGACGGGATGCGCCGGTACGCCGAGTCCGGCGTCACCACCCTGGCGCTGACCCTCTTCACGGCCGACCGGGACAGCGGCGTGGCCACCCTGCGTACCTGCGCCGAGGCCCTGGAGCTGGCGGGAGTGGGCGAATGAGCTGGATCGAGGCGATCGTGCTGGGCATCGTGCAGGGGCTCACCGAGTTCCTGCCGGTCAGCTCCTCGGCGCACCTGCGGATCACCTCCGCGATCTTCTTCAAGGAGGACGCCGGCGCGTCCTTCACCGCGGTCACCCAGCTCGGTACCGAGGCGGCCGTGCTGGTCTACTTCGCCCGCGACATCTGGCGGATCACCCGTACCTGGGTGGTCGGGATCTTCGACCGCTCGGTACGCGGCAGCATCGACTACCGGATGGCCTGGTACGTGATCGTCGGCTCGGTGCCGATCGGCGTCTTCGGCCTGCTCTTCAAGGACCAGATCCGCAGCGGTGCCCGCAACCTCTGGCTGGTCTCGGCGGTGCTGATCGGCTTCGCCTTCGTGCTCGCCTTCGCCGAGTACTGGGGGCGGCAGACGCGCACGATCAACCACTTCAAGCTGAAGGACGGCGTCGTCATGGGCTTCGCCCAGGCGGCGGCGCTGGTGCCGGGCGTGTCGCGCTCCGGCGGTACGCTCACCGCCGGGCTCTTCCTCAGCCTCACCCGGGAGGCGGCGGCCCGCTACTCGTTCCTGCTGGCGATCCCGGCGGTGGTGATGTCCGGGGTCTTCAGCATCCCGGACGTCTTCGAGCCCAGCGCCGAGGGCTCGATCCCGACGGTCGCGCAGATGGTGGTCGCCACCATCATCGCCTTCGTGATCGGCTACGCGTCGATCGCCTGGCTGCTGCGCTATGTCGCGCATCACACCCTCTACGTCTTCGTCCTCTACCGGGTGGCCCTGGGCAGCCTGGTGCTCGCCCTGCTGCTCACCGGCACCATCAGCGCCACCTGAGCCGATCCGCCGGGAGGCGACGGCCGGTGTCCCAGGGGTGCGCCGACCCGGCGGCCGGCCGGCCGTAGGCTGACGTCGTGGCAACCCTCCTGCTCGTACGACACGGCCGGACCACCGCGAACGCCGACGGTGGCCTGGCCGGCCGGCAACCGGTCGAACTCGACGAGACCGGCCGGGCGCAGGCCGTCGCCGTCGGCGCCCGGCTGAAGCAGCTCCCGCTGGCCGCCGTGATCACCAGCCCCCTGGTCCGCTGCCGGCAGACGTTGGAGCTGGCGCTGCCGGGCGTCCAGCCGGTCGTCGAGGAGGACCTGACCGAGTGCGGGTACGGGGAGTGGGAGGGCCAGCCGCTCAAGAAGCTGGCCAAGGATCCACTGTGGCCGGTGGTGCAGCACCACCCCAGCGCGGTGGTCTTCCCCGGGGGCGAGGCGATGGCCGCGATGGCGGCCCGGGCGGTCGGGGCGGTACGCCGCTGGGACGCCCGGCTCACCGCCGAGCACGGCGCCGAGGCGGTCTGGCTGGCGTGTAGCCACGGCGATGTGATCAAGGCCATCGTCGCCGACGCCCTCGGGCTGCACCTCGACCAGTTCCAGCGGATCGTGGCCGACCCGGCCTCGGTCACGGCCATCCGCTACACCCCGACCCGTCCGTTCGTGCTGCGCCTCAACGACACCGGCGGCGACCTCGGCAACCTCGTGATGCCCCGGCGTCCGCGCAGGCGCCGCGCCCGCCCGACCGACTCCGACGCCCCCGTCGGCGGCGGCGCCGGAACGGGCGCCACCGGCACCGACCGCTGAGCCCGGGCCCCGGGGGTCCCGGGCCGGTCGGGGAGCCGACCGCGGATCGGGGGAAACGGGGCCGCGGAACCGGTCCCGGCGGCCGGGACGGGTGGGACGATTGTGCCGGACGGTGCCGGGGCGAACACGACGCGTACCCGTCGGGCCGCCGCCCGCGCCCACGGCGGCGATTCGGGTCGGTGCGCTGCGCACCCGCGCGGCCGGCCGGATAGGGTCGTGGGTATGACCCACCAGGTGCACGCATTCGAACCGCCGGAGCGGTTCGTCGCCGGAACCGTGGGCGCGCCGGGGGAGCGGACGTTCTTCCTCCAGGCGCGCGGCGGAGGCCGGCTGGTCAGCGTCGCGCTGGAGAAGGTCCAGGTGTCGTTGCTCGCCGAGAAGCTGGAGGAACTGCTCACCGAGGCGCAGCGCCGCTTCGGTGTGGAGGTGCCCGAGGCGCCGGCGACGGTCTCCGACAACGACCCCCTGGACACCCCGGTCGATGAGGAGTTCCGGGTCGGCACGCTGGGACTGGCGTTCGACGTGGATACCGCGACCGTGGTCATCGAGGCGATAGCGGCCGGTGAGCGGGAAGCCGAGATCGATCTCGGTGGCGAGAGCGATGACGACATCGACGAGGACGACGAGGACGAGGAGCCCGACGACGACCTCGACCGGCTCCGGGTGCGGCTGACCCCGCAGGCGGCCCGGGAGTTCATCGAGCGGGCCCGCCGGGTCGTCGCGGCCGGTCGTCCGCCGTGCCCGCTCTGCGGCCAGCCCCTCGACCCGGCCGGTCACCTCTGTCCCCGGCACAACGGCTACCACCGGTGACCTCGACGGACCTGCAACCGGTGCTCGACGAGAGTGACGCGCTGCGGCTGCTGCGCGGCGGCGAGTTCGAGCTGGAGGGACGGCTCGTCGACGCCTCCAACACCACGCTGCGGGGGTTCCTGACCCTCGACGGCGTGACGGCCCGCTGCGTCTACAAGCCGATCCGCGGGGAGCGCCCGCTCTGGGACTTCCCGGACGGCACCCTGGCCGGGCGGGAGGTCGGCGCCTACCTGGTCTCCCGGGCCACCGGCTGGGACGTGGTGCCGCCGACCGTGCTGCGGGACGGACCGTTCGGCCCCGGCGCCTGCCAGCTCTGGATCGACGAGCCGGAGGAGGTCGAGGCCCTGGTCGGCTTCGTACCGGCGCAGAGCCTGCCGCCGCGCTGGTTCCGCATCGCCGGCGCGGTCGACGACGACGGCGAGGAGTACGCCCTGGCGCACTCCGACGATCCCCGGCTGGCCCGGCTCGCGGTCTTCGACGCGGTGATCAACAACGCCGACCGCAAGGGCGGGCACATCCTCGTCGGCCGGGACGACCGGCTCTACGGCGTCGACCACGGCGTCTGCTTCCACGTCGAGGAGAAGCTGCGTACGGTGCTCTGGGGCTGGACTGGCCGCCAGCTTCCCCCGGACGCCGTCGAGGTCCTCGGCCGGCTCGCCGCCGAGCTGAACGGCGGGCTGGGCGAGGAGCTGTCGGAGCACCTGACCATCAGCGAGGTCGCGCAGGTCGCGGCGCGGGTGGCCCGGCTGCTCGCCGACGGGCGCTTCCCCGACCCGCCGTCCGACTGGCCGGCGGTACCGTGGCCGCCCGTCTGAGGCCGTCCGCTCCGGGGTAACTGTCGTATCGATCACCGGCCCCCCGGCCGGCATCCGTGCCCGCGCCGGGCTGGTTAGGCTGGCGGACATGGAATCTTGGACGGGGCACGAGGTGCCGCGGCTGCCGGGAACGGCACAGCCGCTCGCGTTGTACGATTCGGCCCGCCGCACCGTCCTGCCGACCGCTCCGGACGGCCCGGCGACGATGTACGTCTGCGGCATCACCCCGTACGACGCGACCCATCTCGGGCACGCGGCCACGATGATCACGTTCGACCTCGTGCAGCGGATGTGGCGGGACGCCGGCCGGCCGGTGAGCTACGTGCAGAACGTCACCGACATCGACGACCCGCTGCTGGAGCGCGCCGAGCGCGACGGCGAGGACTGGGTGGTCCTCGGCATGCGGGAGACCGCCCTGTTCCGCGAGGACATGGAGGCGCTGCGGATCATCCCGCCGGAGCACTACGTGGGCGCGGTCGAGTCGATCCCCGACATCGCGGCCCGGGTCGTCGAGCTGCTCGACGACGGCGCGGCGTACCGGCTCGACGACGGTACGGGCGACGTCTACTTCGACATCGCCGCGGCACCCCGCTTCGGCTACGAGTCCAACCTCTCCCGCGAGGAGATGCGGGAGCTCTTCGCCGAGCGCGGCGGGGACCCCGACCGGGCCGGTAAGCGCGACCCGCTGGACCCGTTGCTGTGGCGCGGCTCCCGCGAGGGCGAGCCGGCCTGGAACGGCGGTCCGCTCGGCCCGGGCCGGCCCGGCTGGCACATCGAGTGCGCCGCGATCGCCCTCAAGCTGCTCGGCGCGCGGCTCGACGTGCAGGGCGGCGGCAACGACCTGCTCTTTCCGCACCACGAGTGCTCGGCCGCGCACGCCGAACGGCTGACCGGCGAAGAGCCCTTCGCCCGGCACTACGTGCACGCCGGCATGATCGGCCTCGACGGCAGCAAGATGTCCAAGTCCAAGGGGAACCTGGTCTTCGTGTCCCGGCTGCGGGCCGACCGGGTGGACCCGATGGCGATCCGCCTGGCGTTGCTGGCCGGCCACTACCGGGCCGACCGGCAGTGGACCGAGGAGCTGCTCAAGCTCGCCACGCAGCGCCTGGGCCGCTGGCGCGAGGCGGTTCGCGCGGCCGCCGGGCCGTCCGGGGCCGAGCTGCTGGCCGGCGTACGCGAGCGGCTCGCCGACGACCTCGACACGCCCGCCGTGCTGGCGCTCGTGGACGCCTGGGCCGAGGCCGCGCTGGCCGGTACCGGCACCGACCCGGAGGCGCCGGCGCTGGTCGCCCGCACCGTCGACGCGCTGCTGGGGGTACGCCTGTAGCACCGGCACCGCCCGACCCCTACCCGGCCCCGCCCGCCCTCCGGCGAGCGGGGCCGGCGCCGTTGCGCCCTCCGGTGGGCGGCGGGCCGTGCCGCGGCCGGCGGGGTTCCGTGCCGACCGCCCGGAGGCCGGTCCGTGGGCCCTCAGCCGAGCACCAGGCCCTCAGCCGAGCACCAGGCCCGGGTCCGGGTCGGCGTCCGGCACCGGTCCCGGGATCTTGTACTCCTCGGTCAGCGTGGTCATCGGTCCGGGCCAGGTCGCCTGCGCCACCTCGATCGGCTTGTGGGCGGCGTCGTACGCCACGTGCAGCAGGTGCAGCACCGGGGTGTCCGGCCGGATCCGGAGCAGTTCGGCCTCCTCCCGGCTGGGCTGGCGGGCGCTGATCTGGTCGGTGGCGGAGACGTAGCGCCGGCCGATGGCCTCCTCGGCCTCCTGGTAGAGCGGGCGCCCGAACGCCTCCAGGCGCTCCAGCGAGGTGCCCGCGGCGTCCGCCACCCGGAACCAGGAGGCGCCCACCTCGACGGGCACCTCCTCGGTACGCACCAGGTGTCGGCGTACCACCAGCTCCGTACCGTCGGAGACGCCGAACGCGTCGGCGACCTCCGGGGGCGCGGGCGCGCGGCCGACCTGGACCAGCTGTTGGCGGTACCGGGCGGCGAGGTCGGTGTGGTAGCCGCGGTGGCCGCCGTAGCGCCCCCGGGAGAGCCGGTTGAGTCGCCGGCGGGTACCGCGGACGTACGTCCCGGAGCCGGGCTTGGTGATCAGCACGCCCTCGACCCGGAGCTGGTCGACGGCGCGCTGCACCGTCTGCTTGGCCACGCCGAACAGTTCGGCGATGGCCGGGATCGAGGGCAACCGCTCGCCGGGTGCCCAGTCGCCCCGGCGGATCCGGGCCTTGAGCTGCGCCGCGATCTGCCGGTGCGGAAACTCCGCCGCCCCGGGATTGATCTCCATGCCAACTCCTCCCACCCCAATGACGCTAGGTTCCTAGGATGCCGTACGGGGTGTGCGCCCGCCCACCCCGACACGCCGCATCACGGCCACAAAATCCACGCCGGCAGCCTCGCTGACCGCACAGAAGCCCCGAGCAGGAGCCCCGGGCAGGAGGCGCCTGATCGCACAACAGCCCCGCGGTAGGCCCCTCACGCGTCGGCGAGGGGCCTACCGCGGGGAAACCGCGAGATCAACAATCTCGGACGAGCGCGCGGGGCTGGGCGGCGGCGCCCCGAGCCGAGGAGCGCGCCGCGCAGGCTTCCTCAGCGAGCAAGCGCAGCGGCGCCGGTGGTGTCTGGACCGACGCGTCGCGGCGCAGAACCACTCACCCACGCCGCCGCGGAGGGGAAGACACCACCTCTCAGGCGCCGCGAAGCGCGCGAGCGCAGCAGCTCAGCTACCAGGAGCCGGCGGTGGGGCCGGCGGAGCCGCCGCGACGGCGGAGGTACTTCTCGAACTCCTGGGCGATCTCGTCGCCGGTCAGCGGCTGGATGCCGGCGTCACCGACGCGCTCCTCCAACTCGCGGACGTACTCGCCGAGTTCGGCGTCCTGCTCGGCGGCGGTACGCACCCGCTGTTCCCACTCGGCGGCCTCCTCGGCGAGGTCGGTCATCGGTACCGGCAGGTCGAGCACCTCTTCGACCCGGTGCAGCAGGGCCAGGGTGGCCTTGGGGCAGGGCGGGTTGTTGGCGTAGTGCGGTACGTGCACCCAGAAGGAGACGGCGTCGAGCTCGGCGCGGCTGGCCGCGTCGTGCAGCACGCCGACGATGCCGGTGGGTCCGTCGTAGCGGGTGGGGGTGAGCTGGTACCGCTCGGCCATGCCCTTGTCCGAGGCGCTGCCGCTGATCGGGAGCGGCCGGGTGTACGGCACGTCCGCCAGCAGCGCGCCGAGCAGGACGATCCGGTTGACCTCGAGGCTGTGGCAGAGTTCGAGCACCTGCTCGCAGAACGTGCGCCAGCGCATGCTCGGCTCGATGCCGCGGATCAGCACGACGTCGCGGTCGGTACCGGCGGGGCTGGCGACGGTGAACCGGGTGGTGGGCCACTCGACCCGGCGCGTCTCGCCCTCGGCCATGGCCACGGTGGGCCGGCTGACCTGGAAGTCGTAGAAGTCCTCCGGGTCGAGTTCGGTCACCGGTCGCGCCTGCCAGACCTGCTCCAGATGCTCGACGGCGGCGGTGGACGCGTCGGCGGCGTCGTTCCAGCCCTCGAAGGCCGCGATGGCGACCGGCGACCGCAGCACGGGGAGTCCGTCGAACTCGCTCACGCCGACACCTCGCTGTGCTCGACCGCGCCGAGCCGGCCGGTGGCCGACCCGACGATCCTCGTGCCCTGCCGTCCAGCGGTGGCGTCCCTGTTGTCCCTCACGGTCGTCAGCCTACGTCCCGAGCCGCGGTGCGGCCCGCCGGCCGCGCCGGTCGGCGGCGCCGCGCCCGCCGGGGTACCGGTCGGGGGGTGCGGTACCGCCCCGAGCTGGGACATGCCGGGCGGAACCGGCAAGATTGGTGATCATCTAAGCTTGCTCCGGCGGGGGACGCCCCGGCCCGGATGCGCCCGCCGGGCCCCCGGCCGCGCCCGCCCGGGCGGTGGCGGGGGAGCGGCATGGTGGTAGGTATGCCGGGGTACAGCGGCTTGGTCGAGGGTCGAGGAGGGCACCGTGTCGGCACGCAGCGGGTACCGGTCGAGGATGCTGGCGCTGGTGGGGCTGCTGGTCGCGGCGCTGACGGCGCTCGCCTGCGGGATCGGCCCCGCCGGGCCCGGGCGGCCGGGGGCCGGTGGCGGCGGGTCGACGGGCGCGGCGCCGGGCGGGTCGGCGAGCGACCAGGCGGACGGGACGATGACCGTCGAGGAGTTCAAGCGGGACACCTCCGGCGCGGTCGCCGTCGCCGAGCGGTACTGGACCGGGCGTTTCCAGGAGTCGGGGCAGCGGTTCCAGCCGATCCGGCGGATCATCCCGTACGAGCGGACCGGCGAGGTGGACTGCGGCGGGGAGGCGTTGGGGCGCAACAACGCCGCCTACTGCCCGGCGGGTGACTTCATCGCGTACGACGTCAACTGGGCGGTCGGCGCGTTCCGGAAGATCGGCGACGCGTTCCTGTTCTACCTGCTCGGTCACGAGTACGCCCACGGGGTGCAGGTCCGGTTGGGGATCCGGTACCAGTTCACGATCCAGCAGGAGTTGCAGGCCGACTGCATGGCGGGGGCGTACATCGGCGACTCGGTCAAGGACCGGGCGTTGACGCTGGCGGACGGCGACCTCGACGAGCTGCGGCAGGGGCTGTTCGCGGTCGGCGACGCCCCGGACCAGCCCTGGTTCGCCGAGGGCGCGCACGGCAGCGCGGAGCAGCGTACGGAGTCGTTCTTCCGGGGGTACGAGCGGTCGCTGGACGCCTGCGACCTGACCTGAGCTGGCGCCGCTGGGCCGGTGACCGGCCGGCGGTGGCGGTGAGGTTTCGGCCACAGTTGGCGGTACGGCCCCGGCCGGTCGGCGGGCGGTTGGCAGGATCGGCAGGGTACGCCCGGGGCCGTTCCGGGCGCGTCCGCCGCCCCGGGAGGTTCCGCTGAACCCGCGTCACCCCGCCGCAGTCCTGTTCGACATGGACGGCACGCTCGTCGACAGCGAGAAGCTCTGGGACGTCGCCCTCGACGAACTCGCGCGGCGGTACGGCGGTGAGCTGTCGTCGGCGGCCCGGCTGGCGATGGTCGGTACCAGCATGGGCGAGTCGATGGAGATCCTGCACGCCGACCTGGGCCAGCCGTGGCGGGACCCGGAGGAGGGCGCGGCGTGGCTGCACCGGCGGATGGCCGAGCTGTTCCGGACGGGGCTGCGGTGGCGGCCGGGCGCGGTGCAGCTGCTGCGGGCGGTGCGGGCGGCCGGCATCCCGACGGCGCTGGTCACCTCCACGGCCCGGGCGCTGGTGGAGGTGGCGCTGGAGACGTTGGGGCGGGACAGCTTCGACGTGGTGGTCTGCGGCGACGAGGTGCTCGCGCCGAAGCCGGCCCCGGAGCCGTACCAGACGGCGGCGCGGCTGCTCGGGGTGCCGATCGGCCGGTGCGTGGTGGTGGAGGATTCGCCGGCCGGGGTGGCGAGCGCGTTGGCGGCCGGGGCCGCGGTGCTGGCGGTACCGGGTGACGTGCCGCTGGCCGCCGCGCCCGGCGTACACCTGCGGGAGAGCCTGACCGGCGCGGACCTGGAGCTGCTGGCGGCGCTGCTGCCCTCGGCGGAGCTCTCGGGCTGAGCCGCCGGGCGGGCGGCGCGGGCGTCACCGCCGCGCTCGCACGTCGTGGCGGGCCCGCGCTCGCGCGCAAGGCTGGTGCCCGGTGCGGGCCGCCGGCACCCCCTACCGGCGGCCCGCCCGGCGTCACTCGTGGGCGATCGCGGCCAGTACGTCGATCCGGGCGGCCCGGATCGACGGCAGCACCGCGGCGATCACTCCGATCACCGCCGCGAGCCCCACGAAGAGCCCCATCTGCGACCAGGGCAGGGTCAGCTCGGTGATCCCGTCCGACTCCAGGGCGTGGACCACCGCGGTGCCGAGCCCGGCGCCGACGACCACGCCGAGCAGGGCCCCGAACACCGAGATCACCACGGCCTCGACGGTGATCATCCGCATGGTCTGGGCCCGGCGCAGGCCGATCGCCCGGAGCAGGCCGAGTTCCCGGGTGCGTTCCAGGACCGACAGGGCCAGGGTGTTCACGATGCCCAGCACCGCGATGAGGATGGCCAGCGCGAGCAACATCTGGATCATCCTGAGCAGGGTGTCGAACTGTCCGCTCTGCTGGTCGATGTAGGCGGCCCGGTCGGCGACGGAGACCTCGGGGCTGTCCGCGAGCAGCGCCTCGACCTGCGGTTGTACCTGGCCGACCGGTACGCCGTCGCGTAGTTGCAACAGCCCGAGGAAGGGCTGCGGGTTGGCGAAGTCGGTGGTGGCCTCGCGGGGCAGCAGGTAGCTGCCGGGCAGCGCGTCCTGCGGGTAGAGGGCGCTGACCGTGTACGTGTGCGGTTCGCCCCGGGACAGCTGCACGGTCACCTTGGCGCCGAGGGCGAGGCCGCGCTTGGCGGCCGTCTCGTCGGAGATGGCGATCTGGTCGGGGGCGAGCCGGTGCAGCGTACCGGCGGTGGCGGTGGCGCCGTAGATGGCGCCGAGCGCCGACAGGTCGGTGGTGGCGTTGAGGTAGCTGCGCTCTCCGTTCACCATCGCCTGGTCGTTGTAGACGCCGGCGACGGCGGCCATGCCGGGCAGGGCGGCGGCCCGGTCCAGTACCGCCGGGTCGAAGCTGGGCAGCCGTGGGCCGGTCTGCGCCCCGGAGATCACCAGCTGGGCGTGCAGGGTCTCCTCGGCCTGCGCGGCGAGGCTGGACTTGGCCGAGTCGAGGATCACGGTGACGCCGGTGACCAGGGCGATGCCGACCATCAGCGCCGCGGCGGTGATGGCGGTGCGGCGCGGGTTGCGGCCGGAGTTGAGCCGGCCGAGCTTGCCCGGTACCGACCAGGAGAAGAGGCGTCCGAGCAGCGCGACCACGGGCCGGCTGATCAGCGGGGTCAGCAGCGCCACCCCGATGAACGCGACGAGCACCCCGCCCAGGATGGTCCAGAGCGTGCTGTCCCCGGTGCGGCCGGAGAGCCCGAGGGTGAGCAGGGCGCCGCCGGCCGCGCCGACCACCGCGCCGGCGACGGAGATGCGGGTGAGTGGCCGGTCGGGGGTGGCGGCGTCCTGGAGGGCGGCCACGGGTGGGATGCGGGCGGCGCGCAGCGCCGGTAGCGTCGCGGCGATCACGGTGACCAGCAGGCCGACGGCGAACGCGCTGATGACGGCGGCGGCCGGGAGTCCGACGCCGGCCAGTTCCAGGCCGCCGCCGAGCTGGCCGAAGGCGAAGGCGAGCAGGGCGCCGACGCCGATGCCGGCGCCGAGGCCGAGCGCCGAGGCGACCAGGCCGATCGCCACGGCCTCCAGCAGGACCGAGCCGATGATCTGGCGGCGGCTGGCGCCGACGGCGCGCATGAGGGCCAGTTCGCGGGTGCGCTGCGCGATGATGATCGAGAACGTGTTGAGGATCAGGAAGATCCCCACGAAGAGCGCCACGGCGGCGAATCCGAGCAGGATGTTCTTGAAGAAGGCGAGTCCCTGCTTGAGGCCGGCGGAGGCGTCGTCGGAGAGCTGGGCGCCGGTCTTGACCACGTACCCGTCGCCGAGGGTGGTGGCGATGCGGTCGCGCAGCTGCTCGGGGGTCACCCCGTCGGCGGCCTTGACGGTGATGCTGTTGTAGACCCCGGTCTCGCCCAGCATCAGCTGCTGCGCGGCCCGGTCGGTGAAGGCGACCTCCTGTACGCCGCCGAGGCTGTCCCGGTCGCCGCTGTAGCCGAAGACGCCGACCAGGGTGAACTGTCGCTTCGGCGCGAGGGTGAGGACGCCGACCCGGTCGCCGACGGAGAGCTTGGCCGCCTTGGCCACCTCGGCGTTGACGGCGATCTCGTCGTCGGCGGTCGGTCCGCGCCCCTGGCGCAGCCTGACCAGGTCGCTCTCGCCGGTCCAGTTGCCGCCGAGCTGGGGCGGACCGAACGAGGTGATGACCTTGCCGTTGGCGCCGATGACGCGGGCGCCGTCGGCGGAGACGAGGCCCGTCGCCTGGGCCACCCCGGGTACGCCGCGCACCCGCTCCACGGCCGAGGCCGGGAAGTTCGCGGCGACCTGCTCGCCCTCCATCTCGCTCACGCTGATCTTGGGTTTGGCGCTGACGCCGACGTCGGTGCCGGAGTAGGCGTCGCTGAAGACCGAGTCGAAGGAGCGGCTGAGGGTGTCGGTGACGACGAAGGAGCCGGAGACGAACATGACGCCCAGCACCACGGCCAGGCCGGAGAGGATCAGCCGGACCTTGCGGGCCAGCAGGCTGGAGAGGGTCGCGCGCAGCATCAGGCCGCCGCCCCGGCCAGCCCGTCGAGCTTCTTCATCGTGTCCAGCACGGTCTCCGGGGTCGGCTCGACCAGCTCGGAGACGATCTGCCCGTCGGCGAGGAAGACCACGCGGTCGGCGTACGAGGCGGCGACCGGGTCGTGGGTGACCATGACGATGGTCTGGCCGTGCTCGGCCACCGAGTTGCGCAGGAAGTTCAGCACGTCGGCGCCGGATCGGGAGTCGAGGTTGCCGGTCGGCTCGTCGGCGAAGATCACCTCGGGTCGGGCGACCAGGGCCCGGGCGCAGGCGACCCGCTGCTGCTGGCCGCCGGAGAGCTGGCTGGGGCGGTGGCCCAGCCGGTCGCCGAGGCCGACGGTGGTGATCACGGTGTCGTACCAGTCGCGGTCGGGGCGGCGCCCGGCGATGGAGAGCGGCAGCAGGATGTTCTCCCGCGCGGTGAGCGTCGGCAGCAGGTTGAACTGTTGGAAGATGAAGCCGACCTTGTCGCGGCGCAGCTTGGTCAGGCCGCTGTCGCCGAGCCCGGTGACGGTGGTGTCGCCGATCTGGATCGTGCCCCGGGTCACCGTGTCGAGGCCGGCGAGGCAGTGCATCAGGGTGGACTTGCCAGAGCCGGACGGGCCCATGATCGCGCTGAACCGGCCGCGTTCGAACTCGGCGCTGACGCCGCGTAGTGCGGTCACCTGCGCCTCGCCCGTGCCGTAGACCTTCCAGACGTCCGTCGCGCGGGCCGCCACCCCCGAATCGCGGCCTACCGTCGCTGTCACTGACTCATCCCTCCATGCGGGTTGTCGTGGTCCGGCCGGGCCGTGGTCCGGCCGGCAGCTCCCATCGTCGGTGCCGCCGGCGGTGCCGACGTCCACCCGGGGACGGAACCCGGGCGCAACTTTCGTTGCGGGTCGGCCCCTAGGCGCAGCTCAGGGTTGACCCTGAGCCGGCGACCGGGTGGGCCGGTGCGGTACCGGCCGTCGGGAGCGCGCGCGGCTCGACCGGCGGTTGAGCAGCGCAGACTACGGAGCGTACGTCAGCGGCTACGCGATCTAGGGCAAATCCGTGCTAGTGAATCTCCAATCACCGCGATTTGCCCTAGATCGGCGGGAGGCGGGAGGGGCGTGCGGGGCGGGCGGTCAGCCGCCGGGGCGCACCAGGCCCGACTCGTACGCCAGCACGACCGCCTGGACCCGGTCGCGGAGACCGAGCTTGGTGAGCACGTGCCCGACGTGGGTCTTGATCGTGGTCTCGCTGACCGAGAGGGCGCGGGCGATCTCGGCGTTGGACAGTCCCCGGGCGACCTGCACCAGCACCTCGCGCTCCCGCTCGGTGAGCACGCTCAGCGACTTCGGGGGCGCCGCCGCCGGGTCGGGCAGCGAGTCGGCGAAGCGGTCCAACAGCCGCTTGAGGATCCGCGGGGCGACCACCGCCTCCCCGGCCGCGACCGTGTGGATCGCGGTCACCAGGTCCTCGGCCGGTACGTCCTTGGCGAGGAAGCCGCTCGCCCCGGCCCGCAGTGCGCCGACGACGTACTCGTCCAGGTCGAAGGTGGTGAGGATGAGCACCCGTACCGGCAGTCGGGCGTCGACGATGGTGCGGGTGGCGGCCACCCCGTCCAGCCGGGGCATCCGGATGTCCATCAGCACCACGTCCGGCAGGAGCCGCCGGGCCAGGTCGACGGCCTCGGCGCCGTCGCCGGCCTCGCCGACGATGTCCAGGTCCTCCTCGGCGCCGAGCACCATCCGGAAGCCGGTACGCAGCAGCGGCTGGTCGTCGGCGAGCAGGATGCGTACCGGTCGTCCGGCGGTCCTGGTCTCGGTCATCCCGCCTCCCCGGTGTACTCGGTCATCGCGCCCGTCCCCGTGCCGTAGGAACCCGGTCGTCGCACCGGGCCGTCGCGCCGCCACGCGGCCGTCCCGCCCGCGTCGGCACCGGTCCGCCGGTCCGTCCGCGTCACGCCCCGCCCCCGCCGCCGGTGGTACCGCGTCCGTCGGTGCCGCCCAGCTGGTCCACCGGAAGTTTCGCGTAGACCCGGTAACCGCCGCCGGGCCGGGGGCCCGTGCGCAGGGTTCCACCGTAGAGGGCGACCCGTTCCCGCATGCCGACCAGACCGTGTCCGACCCGCCCGGAGTCGGGTACCGGACCACGCCCGGTGTCCGATATTTCCACGATCATCCAGTAGACCCCGAAGCTGAGCCGTACCGCCGCCGTGGCGCTGCCGGCGTGTTTCAGCGTGTTGGTCAGCGCCTCCTGCACGATCCGGAAGATGGTCAGCGCGACGCCCGGGTCGAGCGGGGCGGGCACCCCGTCGACCCGCAGCGTCACCGGCAGGCCCGCCTCGCGTACCTGCTCGACCAGCGCCTCGATGCCGGCCAGCCCGGGCTGCGGGGCCAACTCGGCGGCCGGCTCCGCCTCCGTACGCAGCACGTCCAGCAGCCGGCGCAGCTCGCGCAGCGTGCCGCGGCTGGTGTTCTCGATGGTGCCGAGCGCCTCGTCGGCGGCGTCCGGGTCGCGGCGCAGCACCCGCCGGGCCCCGGTGGCCAGCACCCCCATCACGCTGACGTGGTGGGCGACGACGTCGTGCAGCTCGCGGGCGATGCGCCGGCGCTCCTCGGCGACGGCCTGCTCGGCCAGGGAGCGCTGGTTCTCCTCGGCGACCCGGGCCCGCTCGCGCAGCGCGTCCGTCGAGGTGCGCCGCGCCTGCACCGTGCGCCCCACGAAGAACGCGACGAGCGCGACGAGCAGGTTGTTGAGGACCGCGACCTGCCGGGAGCCGGCCGGCAGGGCCGCCAGCGGCGCCGGAGCGAGCACGTTGGCCGCCAGTACCGGCGCCCAGAGCAGGAGCGCGGCGAGCAGCGCCGGCCGGGGCGGACGGTGCGCGGCCATCGTGTAGGTGAGCACCACCGGGACCAGCGGGGCCAGGTGCGGGGCGATTGGAATCGCCTGGGTGCCGGCGACGAGGCCGACGGCGAACCAGGGGGCGGCGCGCCGCAGCGTCACCGGGACCGTGCGCAGCACGCTCAGCAGCAGCGCCACCGGCAGGTTGGCCGGCGGGTGGTCCGCCGACGGCAGCACGGTCAGGGCGGCGTCGGCGGCGAGCAGCACGGCCGCGAGCGCGCCGTCGGCGAGCAGCGGCCGGCGCCGCCACCACTGGCCGAACCGCTCCGTCATGCCAGCGACGCTAGTGGCTGTGCCGGGCGGCGGATCGGCGCCGGTGCGGAGGCGGGTCTCCTTCTCACGGAGGAGACCGTCTCGTCCGCGCCCGGGGTCGGGGACCGCGCCGGGCGGGCCGCGTCAGTCGTCGACGCCCGGTGCGGCGGGCGCCTCGGCGGCCGGCGCGCCCGGCGCCCGCTCCGGAAAGGGCGGGGGAGTACCGCCGAAGGAGGGGCAGCGCTCCTGGTGGCTGCACCAGTCGCAGAGCCGGCTCGGCTTGGGGCGGAAGTCCCGGGCCGCCGTGGCCTGCTCGATCGCCCGCCACAGCGCCACCACGGTCCGCTCGAAGCGGGCCAGCTCCTCGGCGTCGGGGGCGTAGTCGCAGATCTCGGCGTCCTTGAGGTAGAGCAGGCGCAGCACCCGGGGGACCACCCCGCGGGTGCGCCACAGCACCAGGGCGTAGAACTTGAGCTGGAACAGCGCCCGGGCCTCGAACGCCTCCCGGGGCGCGCCCCCGGTCTTGTAGTCGACCACCCGCAGCGCCCCGTCGGGGGAGACGTCGAGGCGGTCCAGGTAGCCCCGGATCAGCAGCTGGTCGTCGACGACCGCCGAGATCAGGCTCTCCCGCTCGGCCGGCTCCAGCCGGCGCGGGTCCTCCACCGCGAAGTAGCCGCCGAGCAGCCCGCGCGCGGACTCCAGGAACTCGGCCGGCCCGGCGGTGTCCCCGTCGGCGAAGAGCTCGGCCAGCTCCGGCTCCTCGGTGACCAGCCGCTCCCATTCGGGGGCGACCAGGGCCTCCGCCGCGGCCGGCACCCGCTGCGCGGCCGGCAGGTCGAAGAGCCGCTCCAGCACCGCGTGCACCAGCGTGCCGCGGACCTGTTCGACGGTGGCCCGCTCGGGCAGCCGGTCGATGCTGCGGAAGCGGTAGAGCAGCGGGCAGGTCTTGAAGTCCGCCGCCCGCGAGGGGGAGAGGGTCGCCAGCGGCGGCGGGGACGCCTCCTGCGGGGCCGCCGAGCTCTCCGCGGGCGCCGAGCCTTCCGGGAGCGCCGAGCTTTCCGGAGGCACTGGGACCGCCTGCGTCGTCACCGTTTCCGCCGTCATGACCGAAAGGCTAAGCCACGGGTACGACGGAACCGCCGCGCCGGGCGCGGGTACGGCTCGTACGGCCGGGTCCGTAGCATTCACGCCGTGGAGCAGAGTGCGGGACCCCAGCCCCGGCCCGATCGCCGTCCGGAACGCCGTACCGGCCTCACCGTCGGGCGGGTGTTCGGGGTGCCGGTCCACCTGAACGTCTCCATGCTGCTGCTGGCCGTGCTGGTGACCGTGACCTACGGCCAGTTCGTCCGCGGCCAGCTGGACCTCTCCGCCCCCGCCGGGTACCTGGTCGGGTTCGGTTTCGTGGTCTGCCTGCTCGGCTCGGTGCTGCTGCACGAGCTCGGGCACGCGCTGACGGCGCGGCGGTTCGGCATCGAGGTACGCGGGATCACCCTGGAGCTGCTGGGCGGCTACACCGAGATGGACCGGGACGCGCCCTCGCCCCGGGTCGACCTGCTGGTCTCGCTCGCCGGGCCGGCCGTGTCGCTGGTGCTGGGGCTGGCCGCCGTGCTGGCCACGCTCGCGCTGCCGGACGCCACCCTGCCGAACCAGCTCACCTTCCAGCTGGCGGTGAGCAACCTCATCGTGGCGGTCTTCAACATCCTGCCGGGCCTGCCGCTCGACGGCGGCCGGGCGCTGCGGGCCGGGGTCTGGGCGGTCACCCGCGACCGGCACCTGGGCACCGAGACGGCCGGCTGGGCCGGGCGGGTGGTCGCGGTCGGCACGGTACTGCTGGTGGTGCTGCTGACCGCGCTGGGCCGGCTGGCGCCGTTGGGGCTGGCGCTGATGCTGCTGGTCGCCTTCACCCTGTGGCAGGGCGCCGGCCAGGCGGTGCGGCTGGCCCGGATCAGCCGCCGGTTCCCCCTGGTCGACCTGGCCACGCTCGCCCGGCGGCCCTTCACGGTCCCGACCGGTACCCCGCTGGCCGAGGCGCAGCGCCGCGGCGTCGAGGCCGGGTCGGCGGACGCCCCGCTGGGGGTGGCCGACTCGACCGGCCGGCTGGTCGCGCTGGTCGACCCGACGGCCGCGGGCGCGGTACCGGCGGAGCGGCGGCCATGGGTACCGGTGGACACGGTGGCGCGCGGACTGGAAGCGCTACCGCGGATTTCCGCGGGGCTGGACGGGGAAGCGGTGGTCCGCGCGGTACAGACCCACCCTGGCGCGCAGTACCTCGTGACGTCGGGCGAGGATGATGTGCTCGGCGTACTGCACATCGCCGATCTGGCACAGGTTCTCGAGCCCAACCGAAAGATGGAGAAGTGACCGCACAGCCCACCGTCGCCGCCGCCGGCCCGCCCACCCCGGCGGGCCGGGGTACCTTCCAGCCGGGTGACCGGGTGCAGCTCACCGACCCCAAGGGGCGGATGCACACCATCACCCTGGAGCCCGGGAAGTCCTTCCACACCCACCGGGGCGCGCTGGAGCACGACGCGTTGATCGGCCGCCCGGACGGCAGCGTGGTCACCTCGACCGGCGGCACGGCGTACCTGGCGCTGCGTCCCCTGCTGGCCGACTACGTCCTGTCGATGCCCCGCGGCGCCCAGGTGATCTATCCGAAGGACGCCGCGCAGATCGTCACGATGGGCGACATCTTCCCGGGCGCGAAGGTGCTGGAGGCCGGCGCCGGCTCCGGCGCGCTGACCTGTTCGCTGCTGCGTGCGGTCGGTGCCGCCGGCGAGGTGCACTCCTTCGAGCTGCGCGACGACTTCGCCCAGATCGCGCGCCGCAACGTGGAGGCGTTCTTCGGCGGGCCGCACCCGGCCTGGAAGCTGCACGTGGGGGACGTGGCGACGTGCCAGGAGACCGGTTTCGACCGGATCATCCTGGACCTGCTCACGCCCTGGGAGGCCCTGGACCTGGTGGAGCGGGCGCTGGTCCCCGGCGGCGTCTTCATCGGCTACGTCGCCACCACGCCGCAGCTCTCCGAGCTGGTGGAGGCGTTGCGGGAGCGCGGCGGGTTCACCGAGCCGCGGGCGTGGGAGTCGCTGGTGCGCGACTGGCATGCCGACGGGCTGGCGGTACGACCGGACCACCGGATGATCGCGCACACGGCGTTCCTGGTCTCCGCGCGTCGGCTGGCCCCCGGCGTCACCGCGCCGCCGCGCCGGCGCAAGCCGAGCAAGGGCGCCGAGGCGTACGCCCTGCGCAAGCAGGAGCTGCGGCAGGCCCGCGAGACGGCGGGCGCGGAGCCGTCCGGCGAGGCGAGTGGGGAGGAAACCGGCCAGTGACCACCTGCGAGCAGGCATGAGCGGTTCCGCCTTCGGCGGGGGCGAGCTGCCCGCCGTCTTTCCCGACTGGTCGCCGTACCAGGACCTGGAGTCGGCCGCCCGGGCCTACCTGCGCGACCCGGACCTGGCGCTGGAGGCCCTCGAAGGGGTGCTCGGCGGGGCCGCGGTGCTCGGGTTCACGCTCGAACGGTTCGTCAACGAGGTGAACGGGGTCTGGCAGGAGGTCGTCGTCTGCGACGGGAACCGGCTGATCCTGTGGCACGGTGAGGACGTGCCGCCCGACGACGGGCCGGCCGGCTCGATGACCTCGTCGGTACGGGTGGTGCCCATCTCCACGGTCACCGAGGTGGGCTGCCGCCGCCGGATAACCCGGGCCCCCAACGGCGCCACCCGGGTGGACAGCATCGACGTCTACCTGCTGCTCAGCTCGCTGGACGAGTCGGCGCCGGTCGACGAGGCGCCGGCGACGCCGCGACACGACGCGCTGCGCTTCGGCAAGACGCTGGACGACGGCGGGTCGGGGCAGATCGCGCGGCTCGAGGAGTTCGCCCGGCTGGTCTCCTCCGTGGTGGGCCGGCCGAGCCGCTGACGGGCCGCTGGGGCGCGGCCCGACGGGCCCTGGGCAGCGGGACCCGACAGGCCCTGGGCAGGGGCCCGACGGCCCGGTCGGGCCCGCCAGACGGGCCGCTGGGCACGATCTGACCGCCCGGTCGGGCGCGGCCCGACCGGCGGGCGGAGCGTGGTCCGTGGCCGGGCGGCGGGGCCGACGACGATCAAGGTTCGGTGACGAGGGTGTTGCATGGAACCGAATCGGCGTCATACCGGTTAGTGTTATGGCAGAACGTTCAAGCCCCCGGGGAGGTGGGACGTGGCACGCAGCGACGACGCGGACTCGCGCGCCGCACGGTGGGAGAAGGAGGCCCACGATCTCTCCACCCAGGTCGCGTTTCTTCAAGAGGAACTCGCTCTGGTGCGGCGCAAGTTGACCGAAAGCCCCCGACACGTCCGGCAGCTCGAGGAGCGCCTCGCGGCGACGCAGGCGCAGCTGGCTCGAGTGACCGAGAACAACGATCGACTCGTGAGCACCCTCAAGGAGGCACGGGCCCAGATCGTGACGCTCAAGGAGGAGATCGACCGGCTGGCGCAACCGCCCAGCGGGTACGGGATCTTCCTGACCCGGCACGAGGACGGCACGGTGGATGTCTTCACCGGTGGCCGCAAGCTCCGGGTCGCGGTCTCCCCCTCACTGGACGTGGGGGAGCTCCGCCGTGGCCAGGAGGTGCTCCTCAACGACGCGCTCAACATCGTGGACGCCTTCGGTTTCGAGCGGGTCGGTGAGGTCGTGATGCTCAAGGAGGTGCTGGACGATGCGAAGGGCCCGGGTGACCGGGCGCTGGTGATCTCCCACGCCGACGAGGAGCGGATCGTCCACCTCGCCGAGACGCTGATCGGCCAGCCGTTGCGGCCCGGCGACTCGCTCATGATCGAGCCCCGCTCGTCGTACGCGTACGAGCGGATCCCGAAGAGCGAGGTCGAGGAGCTGGTCCTGGAGGAGGTTCCCGACGTCGACTACACCGACATCGGTGGCCTGCACGCCCAGATCGAGCAGATCCGGGACGCGGTGGAACTGCCGTTCCTGCACGCGGACCTGTTCCGGGAGCACCAGCTGCGCCCGCCCAAGGGCATCCTGCTCTACGGGCCGCCCGGCTGCGGCAAGACGCTGATCGCCAAGGCGGTCGCCAACTCGCTGGCGAAGAAGATCGCCGAGAGCCGGGGCGAGGAGAAGCACACCAGCTACTTCCTCAACATCAAGGGTCCCGAGCTGCTCAACAAGTACGTCGGCGAGACCGAGCGGCACATCCGGCTGGTCTTCCAGCGGGCTCGGGAGAAGGCGAGCGAGGGCACGCCGGTCATCGTCTTCTTCGACGAGATGGACTCGGTGTTCCGGACCCGTGGCTCCGGCGTCTCCTCGGACGTGGAGAACACGATCGTCCCCCAGCTGCTCAGCGAGATCGACGGCGTCGAGGGGCTGGAGAACGTCATCGTCATCGGCGCCTCCAACCGCGAGGACATGATCGACCCGGCCATCCTGCGGCCCGGCCGGCTCGACGTGAAGATCAAGATTGAGCGGCCGGACGCCGAGGCGGCCAAGGACATCTTCTCCAAGTACATCCTCAGCGGGCTGCCGCTGCACCCGGACGACCTGGCCGAGCACGGCGGGGACGCCCAGGCGACAGTCGCGGCCATGATCGAGGCCGTGGTGCTGCGGATGTACTCCGAGACGGAGGAGAACCGGTTCCTCGAGGTCACCTACGCCAACGGTGACAAGGAGGTCCTCTACTTCAAGGACTTCAACTCGGGTGCCATGATCCAGAACATCGTCGACCGCGGCAAGAAGATGGCGATCAAGGAGTTCCTCTCCTCCGGTCGCAAGGGTCTGCGCCTGCAGCACCTGCTCGACGCCTGCGTCGACGAGTTCCGCGAGAACGAGGACCTGCCGAACACCACCAACCCGGACGACTGGGCCCGGATCTCCGGCAAGAAGGGCGAGCGGATCGTCTACATCCGTACGCTCGTCTCCGGCGGCAAGGGCGCCGAGGCGGGCCGCTCCATCGAGACCGCCTCCAACACCGGTCAGTACCTCTAGCGGGTACCATCGGCGCGGCGGGCGGTACGACCTACCCGGAGCCGGGCGGACGAGGAACTCCTCGTCCGCCCGGCCCCCGTTTCGCTGCCTCTCCTCGGCGCCGCCCACGGTCGGTGCCGCCCGTGGCGCCTCCCGCCCGGCCGGGTCACCGCGGCGGCGGAACGGCCGGGGGCGGGGGAGTAGCCGGATCGCGGCGAAGAAGGAGCGGCCGGGTCGCGGCGGCGGGGGAGCGGGTCGGGCCGGTCGGGGAGCCGGGGTCAGCGAGGGTCAGCGCGGGGTACGGAAGACCCAGACCCGGTAGCCGACGAAGTTCAGCACGGTCAGCACCACGAGCACCGCCAACCGGGCGACCAGGTAGTACACGCCGACGGCGACCAGCGCGCTGACCGAGAGCACGGTGAGCACCCAGTTCAGCGCGGCCAGCAGCAGGTAGCGCACCAGCTGGCCGCGGGTGGAGCCGGTCGCCGCGAAGACCCAGCCCCGGTTGAGCAGGAAGTTGACGACGAACGAGGTCACCACGCCGACGAGGGTGGCCACCGGGACCGGGACGCCGAACCCCCCGTGCAGCAGCCAGAGCAGGCCGGTGTCCACGGCCGCGCTGAGCCCGCCCACGAGCAGGAAGCGTACGAAGCCCGAGCCGAGCAGGCGGCGGACCGCGGCGACCAGGCCGCCACCGGCGGGTACGGCGGTGGGGGATCCGGGCTCGGCGACGGTCCCGTCGGCTGCGGCGGTCATGGGTGGTGAGCATAACGGTGGCGCCCCGAGCGCCCACCGGGACCCGGACAACCGGGTGCACCGAGGTCGGCTACTCTCAGCACCCGTGACGACCCCCACGGCCGGCGCGGGCCGGCCACGAGTGCGCTCCACACGCCCGCCAGGGCGCATGCTGACCTGGGTGCTGCCCTTCGTCGGCTATTTCCTGCTCTTCACCGCCTGGGCGGTCGCCACACCGTACGACGGCAGCCCCGACGAGATGCGCCACATCCAGCGAGCCTACGGCGTCGCCTCCGGCGAGTTCGCCCCGGCTCCGGCCCGGGAGGGCAAGTTCGCCGGCGCGTACCAGGACGTACCGAAGAGCCTCATCCGGACGAACTGCTTCGCGTTCCGCTCCAACGTCCCCGCCAGCTGCGGGCCGGCGCCGGGCGGCGACGAGACCAAGGTCCGGGTGCTCACCCCGGCCGGTCGGTACAACCCAGCCTACTACCTGGTCGTCGGCTGGCCGCTGGTGCTCTCCCCGACCATGGCCGGGGTCCTGCTCGCCCGGATCGTCAGCGCGGCGCTGGTGGCCGCGCTGCTGGCCTGGGCCACGGCGGTGGCGATCGCGCTGCGCCGGCGCGGGGTGCTCGCCGGTCTGCTCGTCGCGGTCACCCCGATGGCCGCCTACCTGGCCGGGGCGATCAACCCGAACGGCGTGGAGATCGCCGCCGGGGCCGCCCTGGTGGTGGCGCTGATCGGCGTACTGCTGGAGCCGGACGGTCCGGCGCAGCGCCGCTCCGTCTGGTGGCTCGCCGCGGTCGCGGGCGGGGTGCTGCTCACGGTACGGCCGGCCGGACCGGCCTGGTTCGCGGTGATCGCCGCGGTCCTGTTCGTCCCGCTCGCGGCGAGCCGGTACCGGGCCCTGCTGACGTCCCGGCGGTTCTGGTCGTTCGGCGCGGCGCTGGCCGTGGTCGGTCTGGCCGCGGCCGGCTGGACGGTGTGGAAGCGCGCCAACGAACTCACCCCCAACGCGCCGCCGCGGCCGAACCTCACCTTCGTCGACAGCATGAAGATCGAGTTCTTCGACCAGTGGCGGCGACACGTGAGCGAGATGGTGGGCGTGCTCTCCTGGCTCGACACCCCGCTGCCGGTGGTGGTGCACCTGGCGTGGTGGATGTCGGTGGGCGCGCTGGTCGTGCTCGCGGTGCTGGTCGGACGCCCGGCGGACCGCTGGCGGGTGGTCGGGCTGGCGGCCCTCGGCATGCTGGTACCCGCCGCCGTCGAGGCGCTCAACGCGAGCCAGTACGGCTTCATCGCGCAGGGCCGCTACTACCTGCCGATGCTGGTCGGGGTGCCGATCCTGGCGGCGTACGTCATCACCGCCCGCTCCCGGTTCGACCTCACGCCGCAGCTGACCCGGCTCTTCGCGGTGGTGCTGGTGCCGATCCAGGTGGCGGTGCTCTGCTACCTGATGGTGCGCTACCAGCAGGGTCTGCCGGCGAAGGGCCTGACGCCGTCGCTGAACCCCTTCGCCGGGTCGTGGCACCCCGCGCTCGGCTCCGTACTGCCGGTGCTGCTGGCGCTCGCCGCCGCCGCGCTGCTGATCGTGTTCCACTACCGGATCACGGCCGACCCCACCGGGGCGGCCGGGCCGGGTGAGGTACCGCTGAACGGGCGCGTCGCGTCCGCCTCCATCCCCCAAGACGAACTCACTGTGGTCGCGGCCGAGCCGCGGCGTGGAGAGGAAACGGCCTGAACATGCGCCTGACCATCCTGACCGGTGTCACCGGCCTGATTCTCCTCGTGGTCGTCGTCGAGCTGATGCGTCGACGCCAGCTGAGGGAGAAGTACGCGGCGCTCTGGATCGTCGTGGCCCTGCTCGGGCTGCCCCTCGCTCTCTTCCCCCGCCTCCCCGACGCGGTTGCGGGCATGCTCGGGGTGGTCAACGGGGTCAGCCTGGTGCTCTTCGGCGGCGTCGTCTTCCTGGTTCTGGTCAGCATCCACCTGAGCTGGGAGCTGAGCCGGCTGGAGGAGGAGACCCGGGTGCTCGCCGAAGAAGTCGCGCTACTGCGTGCCGAGACCGCCCAGCAGAGGAGCGAGCCGTGATCGACGGCAAGAAGGTTCTGATCATCATTCCCGCCTGGAACGAGGCGGGCTCCATCGCCGACGTGATCCACGAGGTCCACCGCGAGCTGCCCGGGGTGGACGTGCTGGTGGTGGACGACGGATCGGGGGACAGCACCTCGGTCGAGGCGCGCAAGGCGGGGGCCGAGGTGCTGCGGCTGCCGTACAACCTCGGGGTGGGCGGCGCGATGCGGCTCGGCTACCGCTACGCCGCCGACCACGGCTACGACGTGGCCCTGCAGGTGGACGCCGACGGGCAGCACGACCCGCGGTACGTGCCGCAGCTGATCGCCGTGCTCGCCGACGCGGACCTGGTGATCGGCGCCCGGTTCGCCGGGGTCGGCAACTACACGGTACGCGGCCCGCGCCGGTACGCGATGACGCTGCTCGCGGTGGTCCTCAGCCGCATCGCCCGCTCGCCGCTCAGCGACACCACCTCGGGCTTCCGGGCCGCCAACCGGCGGGTCATCGAGCTGTTCGCGCGGGCCTACCCGGTGGAGTACCTGGGTGACACGATCGAGACCGTGGTGCACGTGGCGCGGGCGGGGCTGCGGGTGGTGCAGGTGCCGGTCGCCATGCGCGCCCGGATGGCCGGTACGCCGAGCCAGTCGGTCGCGAAGGCCACCTTCTACCTCGGCCGGGCGGCGATGGTGCTGCTGCTCGCGCTGATCCGCCGGTACGAGCCGGTGCCGCCGGCGCCCGCGCCCGCCCGCGAGGAGCTGCATCCCGTCGGTGGTGACGGCACCGCCCTGTCCTGACGTGGGGTCGCCGCGGCCAGTTTCCGCCGCCGTGTCTGGCGGCGGGAGCGGCGCGCGGCGACCGGAGCGGACTACGCTCGACCCCATGGGCGAGAGAAGCGGGGTCCCGGCATGAGCGTACGGCGGATCATGGGCACGGAGGTCGAGTACGGCATCTCCGTACCCGGCCAGGCCGGTGCCAATCCGATGGTCACCTCGTCGCAGGTGGTCAACGCCTACGGCGCGCGGCCCGAGTTGACCCGCGGCGGCCGGGCACGGTGGGACTACGAGGAGGAGTCCCCGCTGCGCGACGCGCGGGGCTTCACCTACTCCGGCGCGGCCTACGACCCGGCCGAGGCGCTCGCCGACGAGGACCTCGGGCTGGCGAACGTGATACTCACCAACGGCGCGCGGCTCTACGTCGACCACGCGCACCCGGAGTACTCCACTCCCGAGGTGACCAACCCCCTCGACGTGGTCCGTTGGGACAAGGCGGGGGAGCGGGTGATGGCCGAGGCGGCCCGGCGGGCGGCCACGATCCCCGGTACCCACCCGATCCACCTCTACAAGAACAACACCGACAACAAGGGCGCCAGCTACGGCGCGCACGAGAACTACCTGATGCGCCGGCAGACCCCGTTCGCGGACATCGTCACGTACCTGACGCCGTTCTTCGTGACCCGCCAGATCGTCTGCGGCGCGGGCCGGGTCGGGATCGGCCAGGACGGCTCCCAGCCGGGCTTCCAGATCTCCCAGCGGGCGGACTTCTTCGAGGTCGAGGTCGGCCTGGAGACCACCCTCAAGCGCCCGATCATCAACACCCGGGACGAGCCGCACGCCGACGCCGACAAGTACCGCCGGCTGCACGTGATCATCGGTGACGCGAACCTGTCGGAGATCTCGACGTACCTCAAGGTCGGTACGACCGCGCTGGTGCTGACGATGATCGAGGAGAAGGCGCTCACCCCGGACCTCGGCATCGCCGACCCGGTCGCCGAGCTCAAGGCGGTCAGCCACGACCCCGGCCTGACCCACCTGGTCCGGCTGCGCGACGGTCGCCGGCTCACCGCGCTCGACCTGCAGTGGGCCTACTACGAGCGGGCCCGGTCCTTTGTCGACGATCGGTACGGCTCCGACGTGGACGAGGCCACGAGCGACGTGCTCAACCGGTGGGAGAGCGTGCTGGACCGGCTGGGCCGGGACGCCATGCTCTGCGCGGGCGAGCTGGACTGGGTGGCCAAGCTGCGGCTGCTGGAGGGCTACCGGGAGCGCGAGAAGCTCGGCTGGGCCTCGCACAAGCTCCAGCTGGTCGACCTGCAGTACTCGGACGTGCGGCCGGAGAAGGGCCTCTACCACCGGCTGGTGTCGCGCGGCTCGATGGCGACGCTGCTGTCCGACGAGGAGACCCGCGCCGCGATGGTGGAGCCGCCCGAGGACACCCGCGCCTACTTCCGCGGTCGTTGCCTGGCCCAGTACGCCTCCGAGGTGGTCGCCGCCAGCTGGGACTCGGTCATCTTCGACGTGGGCCGGGAGTCCCTGGTCCGGGTGCCGATGATGGAGCCGGAGCGGGGCACCAAGACGCACGTCGGCGCGCTCTTCGACCGCTGTCCCAGCGCGAAGGACCTGCTGGAGACCCTCACCGGCGGCTGACGCCCCGGCCGGCCGTACGCGCCCGGCCGACTTCCGTAACCCTGACGTGGCACGGCAGGGCCATTCCGTCGTTCCCGCGAGGTAAGTTTTCCCCAGGCGATCGTGGAGGAGGCACCAGATGACTACCCGTGACAGCGGCGGTCAGTCGCAGTCCGGCAAGAGCTCGCAGGACAAGCCGGTCGAGGAGGTCACGACCGAGGCGAACGCGGAGACCATCGAGCGCGTCGAGCAGCTGAAGGAAGAGACCGACGACCTGCTCGACGAGATCGACTCCGTGCTGGAGGAGAACGCCGAGGAGTTCGTGCGGGGATACGTACAGAAGGGCGGCCAGTGATCTTGTCGCGGTGATCCGCCAGCCCGTCGCCGCGCCGGCACGCCGTGCCGGCGCGCATGGGCCCGCGGTGAACCGGACGCGGCTCCGCGCCGTTCGCCCCGCGATCATGGCACCGCGCGGGTCCGGGCGTTAATCTGCTTCAACCCCGCGCGTCACCGACGCACGATCCGGGTGCCGACGGCGTCCGCGCGGGCCGCGACGGGTACCGAGCGAAGGGAACTACGTGGTAGCGGGCTTCGATCCAGCCGGGCGCCTCTGGGGCGTCGAGTCGGGCATGTCCTCGTTCACCCAGCTGTTGAGCGAGGTCGCCCCCGAGTTGCTTCCGGGTCGTCGCCCGCTGCCTCCCGGAAGCGCCGCCGAACTGGCGCCGCACGCCACCACCATCGTCGCCATCAGCACCGCCGAGGGCGTGGTGATGGCCGGGGACCGGCGCGCCACCTCGGGCAACCTGATCGCCAGCCGCACCGTCGAGAAGGTCTACCCGGCCGACGCGTACTCGCTGGTCGGCGTCGCCGGCACGGCCGGGATCGGGATCGAGCTGCTGCGCCTCTTCCAGGTCGAGCTGGAGCACTACGAGAAGATCGAGGGCGCGATGCTCTCGCTCGACGGCAAGGCCAACCGGCTCGCCTCGATGATCAGGGGCAACCTCGGCGCGGCGATGCAGGGCCTCGCCGTGGTGCCGATCTTCGCCGGCTTCGACCTGGGCGCCACCGACCCGAGCCGGGCCGGGCGGATCTTCAGCTACGACGTCACGGGCGGACCCTACGAGGAGACCGGCTACGACGCCGTCGGCTCGGGCTCGCTCTTCGCGAAGGCCGCGCTGAAGAAGCGGTACCGGCCCGGGCTCGGCACCGAGGAGGCGATCCGGCTCGCCGTCGAGGCGCTCTACGACGCCGCCGACGACGACAGCGCCACGGGCGGCCCGGACCTGGCCCGCCGGATCTTCCCGGTCGTCATGACCGCGACGGCCGAGGGGACCAACCGGCTCACCGACGCCGAGTCCGCGTCGCTCGCCGAAGCCGTCGTCGCCGCCCGGATGGAGAATCCGGGCGGCTGACCCGCCCCGCCCGCCGCCCGTTTCCGCCCGACCCCGCTCAGCCGCACGCCGTTCGTACCGTTCAAAGGAGACCCGCCGCCGTGGCCATGCAGTTCTACGCCTCGCCCGAGCAGATCATGCGCGACCGTTCCGAGCTGGCCCGCAAGGGCATCGCCCGGGGGCGCAGCGCGGTGGTGCTCAGCTACGAGGGCGGCGTGCTCTTCGTCGCGGAGAACCTCTCCAGCGCGCTGCACAAGGTCAGCGAGATCTACGACCGGATCGGCTTCGCGGCCGTCGGACGGTACAACGAGTTCGAGAACCTGCGCCGCTTCGGTGTCCGTACCGCCGACCTCAACGGCGTCAGCTTCGACCGGCGCGACGTCACCGGGCGGGCGCTGGCCAACGTGTACGCGCAGACCCTCGGCACGCTCTTCACCGAGCAGTCGAAGCCGTTCGAGGTGGAGATCTGCATCGCCGAGGTGGGCGCGTCCCCCGACGACGACGAGATCTACCGGCTGACCTACGACGGCTCGGTCAACGACGAGCCGGGCTGCATGGCGATGGGTGGCCAGGCCGAGGCGATCGCGGGCGCGCTCCGCGCCGACCACCGCAAGGACATGTCGCTGCAGGCCGCGATCGCGCTGGCGGTACGGGCGCTGGGCAGCGTCGGCGGCGAGGGGGGCGCGGCCCGGACGATCGCCGCCAACCAGCTGGAGGTGGCGGTGCTGGACCGCCGGCGGGTCGGGCGTACCTTCCGGCGGATCACCGGCGCGGCGCTCACCACGCTGCTGGGCGGGGGCGAGTCGGCCGAGGCGGAGCAGACCCGGCCGGACGAGCCGAAGGCCCCGGCGAAGGGCCCGAAGAAGCCGACCTCCTCGGCCGCCTCGGCGGACCTGGAGACCAAGGACGGCGGCGCGGCCAGGGACGGCGACGAGGACGCGGACGGCGGCGAGCAGCCGAAGAAGTGAGCGCGCCCCGGTCGGGCGGCGGGCGCGCCCGCCACCCGACCGGGTAGACGAGAAACGGGCCCGGGGCTGATGCCCCGGGCCCGTTTCTCCGTCGCCGGCGCCGTGAGACTCCGGCGGGTGCGCTGAGACCCGGCGGCGCGCTCAGACCCAGCGACGCACCAGTCGCCAGTACGCCGACATCGCGGCGTTCAGCACGCCCACCCCGGGCGGGTTCATCAGGGGGGTGTCGAAGCGGTCGGTGAGTACCCGCATCCACTCGCGGTCCGGCACCGTCCGCTCGGCCTGGAGCATCCGGCGCCGCTCACGCAGGTGCCGCCGGTGCTGCCAGAGCCACCCGTAGCCCCGCAGCTTGTCGCGCAGCCAGCCCTCCTTGACCGCCAGCAGCAGCATGGCGGCCTCCAGCGCGAGCAGCGGCGGAGCCAGCAGCAACAGCGAGCGGCCGCCCCACAGGGTGCTGACGAACATCAGCCGGTTCCGTTCGACCAGGTAGTACTTGAACGAGTTGCGGCTGAACTCGTAGCGGTGCAGCGCCACCGCGTCCGGTACGTTCACCACCCGCAGCCCGACCCGCCAGGTACGGATCGACAGGTCGGCGTCCTCGTGGTAGGCGAAGTAGTGGTGGTCGAAGCCGCCGAGCCGGTCCCAGTGGGTCCGGCGGGTGACCAGGCAGGCGCCCATCGCGCCCGCGGTCTCGGTCGGCTCGGCGCGGGTCTCCCGCTGCCGGAACCCGCCGATCCAGCTGACGCCGAGCACGTGCACCTCGTTGCCGCTGGAGTTGAGCAGCTCCGGCTCGTCGGCCAGCCGTACCGCGCCGGCCGCGATCCCGATGTCGGGCTGGTCCAGCTCCTCGACCAGCCGCGCGAGCGTGTTCGGCTCGACGATCGCGTCGCCGTTGATCAGGGCGACGTAGTCGCCGGTGGAGGCGGCCACGCCGAGGTTGCAGCCGCCGGAGAAGCCGATGTTCTCGCCCTCGCCGACGACGGTCACCTGCGGCAGCTTGCCGAGCACCTCGACGTCGTCGGTGGTGCAGCCGTTGTCGACGAGGACGACCTCCACGTCGACCTTGGCCGAGGCGAGCAGCGTCTCCACACAGCGCCGCAGCAGCGGCTCGGCCTTCCAGGCCAGGACGATCGCGCTGACCCGTGGTAGTCGACCCGTCTCGACCGTCGTGCCGGCGGTCGCATCAGACATGTCGCGTTTCTCCCGGATTGAAGGGTGGGGGTGCGTGGCCGGCCGCGTGTCCCGGGCGGGGTTATCCCGGGCTACCGATATCCGTGTTCGCGAGCGCGGCGACGAGCATTTTGTGCCAGTCTGACATGGGCGGCAAGCCGGCCGCCGCCCACCGGTCGTGGCCCAGCACGCTGTACGACGGGCGGGCCGCGGGCCGGCGGAACTTGTCGCTGGTGGTGGGCCGGATCCGCGCCGGGTCCAGCCCGCGCAGCGCGAACGCGGCCCGGGCCAGCCCGAACCAGGTGGTCTCGCCGGCGGCGGTGCCGTGGTACGTGCCGGCGGGCGCCCGCCCCGCGAGGGCCGCGTCGGCCAGGTCGATCAGCCGCTCCGCCAGCTCGTACGACCAGGTCGGCTGCCCGCGCTGGTCGTCGACCACGTCGAGCTGCTCCCGCTGCCGGGCCAGCCGCAGCATCGTGTCGACGAAGTTGCGCCCGTGCGCCCCGTAGAGCCACGCGGTGCGCACCACGTACCCGGTCCGGGGCAGCAGCCGCGCCACGGCCTGCTCGCCGGCGAGCTTGCTGCGGCCGTACGCGTTGATCGGGGCGGTCGGCGCGTCCTCGGGATACGGGCGGGTGGCGTCGCCGGGGAAGACGTAGTCGGTGGAGACGCTCAGCAGCAGCGCGCCGCTGTCGGCGCAGGCGCGGGCGAGGTTGGCCACCCCGTCGCCGTTCACCGCCGTCGCGGCGGCCTCATCCGTCTCGGCCCCGTCGACGTCGGTCCAGGCCGCCGCGTTGATCACGACCCGATGCCCCGCGACGGCCGCGGCGACCGCCGCCGGGTCGGTGAGATCCAGGTCGGCCCGGGTGGCCGCGGTGAAGGCCCGGCCGGACCGCGCCCCGAGGGCCTCGGTCAGGTCCCGCCCCAGCATCCCGCCGGCGCCGGTGACCAGCCACGACCCGGTCACGCGGCACCGCCGGCGCGGGCCGGGTGGTCCGCCGTACCGTGCCGGCGCCCCGTCATGCGGACGGGCCGAGCGCGGCGCGGGCCTTCAGCGGCTCCCACCAGGCCCGGTTCTCCCGGTACCACCGGACGGTCTCGCTCAGGCCGCGGTCGAGGTCGACGCTCGGGGCGTACCCGAGCTCCTCACGGATCTTGGTGATGTCCAGCGAGTAGCGGCGGTCGTGGCCCTTGCGGTCGGCGACCGGGACGACCCGGTCCCAGTCCGCCCCGCACGCCTCGAGCAGCCGGCCGGTCAGCTCCCGGTTGGTCAGCTCGGTACCGCCGCCGATGTGGTACACCTCGCCCGGCCGGCCCTTGTCCTGCACCAGCGCGATGCCGACGCAGTGGTCGTGCACGTGCAGCCAGTCCCGGACGTTGCCGCCGTCGCCGTAGAGCGGCACGGTGCCGCCGTCGAGCAGGTTGGTGACGAAGAGCGGGACGACCTTCTCGGGGAACTGGTACGGCCCGTAGTTGTTCGAGCAGCGGGTCAGCACCACGTCCATGCCGTGGGTGCGGTGGTAGGCCAGCGCGAGCAGGTCGGAGCCCGCCTTGGAGGCCGAGTACGGCGAGTTCGGCGACAGCGGCCAGCCCTCGGTCCACGAGCCCTCGTCGATCGAGCCGTAGACCTCGTCGGTCGAGACGTGCACGAAGCGGCCGACGCCGTGCCGCAGGGCGGCGTCGAGCAGGGTCTGCGTGCCGAGCACGTTCGTGGTCACGAAGGGCGCGGCGCCCTCGATCGAGCGGTCGACGTGCGACTCGGCGGCGAAGTGCACCACCACGTCGTGCCCCGCGATCACCTCGTCGACCACGGCCGGGTCGCAGATGTCGCCCGGTACGAAACGCAGCCGGCGATCGCCCGACACGGGATCGAGATTGGCCCGGTTGCCCGAATAGGTGAGCTTGTCCAGGACGGTGACGGCGCTCGGGGCCAGCTGCGGCCCGGTGCCGGTCAACAACATCCGGACGTACTCCGAACCGATGAATCCGGCTCCGCCGGTGACGAGGATCCTCACGGCTTCGGGAGTCTACGCGACGCGAGCCCGCCGGAGCCGGACGCGTCCACCGCCGCGCCGTTCCCCGCCACCGCTCCGACCCGCTGGGAACCCACCGGCGCGACCCCGCCCGGAGCCGACGGCGCCACCGCCCGGAACCGCCGGCGTGACCCCGTCCCGAGCCGCCGTCGGGTACCGAGGGCCGGTGTCTCCGGTCGATCCGGGAGCCCCGCGGTGGGGCGGGGCCGGGCGCCCGCCGGACGCCGTCCTGGGTAGGCTTCCGAGGTGCGCGGAATTCTCCTTGCCGGCGGGACCGGCTCGCGGCTCTGGCCGATCACCCGGGCCGTGTCGAAGCAGCTCATGCCGATCTTCGACAAACCCATGATCTACTACCCGCTCTCCACGCTGATCATGGCGGGGATCCGGGAGATTCTGGTGATCACCACCCCGGACGACCAGCCCCAGTTCCAGCGCCTGCTCGGCGACGGCAGCCAGTTCGGCCTGCGCCTGGAGTACGCGGCGCAGGCCCGCCCCGAGGGCATCGCCCAGGCGTTCCTGCTCGGCGCCGACTTCATCGGCAACGAACCGGTCGCCCTGATCCTCGGCGACAACATCTTCCACGGCGTCGGGCTCGGCCGGCAGCTCGCCGAGCACAACACGCTCACCGGCGGCCGCGTCTTCGCGTACCCGGTCGCCAACCCCGAGGCGTACGGCGTGGTGGAGTTCGACGACACCGGGCGGGTGCTCTCGATCGAGGAGAAGCCGGCGCTGCCCAAGTCCCGGTACGCGGTACCCGGGCTCTACTTCTACGACAGCCGGGTGGTGGAGATCGCCCAGAAGCTCACCCCGAGCGCCCGGGGCGAGCTGGAGATCACCGCGGTCAACGAGGCGTACCGGGAGAAGGGCGAGCTCACCGTCACGGTGCTCGACCGGGGTACCGCCTGGCTCGACACCGGCACCTTCACCTCGATGATGCAGGCGGCCGAGTTCGTCCGGGTGATCGAGGAACGCCAGGGGATGAAGATCGGCTGTGTCGAGGAGGAGGCGTGGCGGGCCGGCCTCATCGACGACGACCAGCTCCGCGCCCTCGCCGCACCGCTGACCAAGAGCGGCTACGGCCAGTACCTCCTCGACCTGCTGTAATTTCGCGCTCGCCGCGCTTCGCGGCGCCTGAGGGGCGATCGTCCTTCGCCTGCGGGGCGCGACCGCTTCGCGGCGCGCTCCTCGGCTGCAGCACGACGCCGGCGCCGCTACGCTCGCTCGCTGGGTCCGGCGACACGGGGCGCGGATACACCGCGCGGACGGTGACCAACCGGGGCTTCGGGCGGCTAGTGTCTCATTATGGAGCGGCGAATCTTCGGGCTCGAGACCGAGTACGGCGTCACCTGTACCTATCGGGGGCAGCGGCGGCTGTCGCCGGACGAGGTGGCGCGCTACCTCTTCCGGCGGGTGGTGTCCTGGGGCCGATCGAGCAACGTGTTCCTGCGCAACGGCGCCCGGCTGTACCTCGACGTCGGATCCCATCCGGAGTACGCGACCCCGGAGTGCGATTCCGTCGCCGATCTGGTCGCCCACGACCGGGCGGGTGAACGGATCCTGGAGGGCCTGCTCGTCGACGCGGAGAAGCGGCTGCACGACGAGGGGATCGCGGGCGAGATCTACCTGTTCAAGAACAATACCGACTCCGCGGGCAACTCGTACGGCTGTCACGAGAACTACCTGGTCTCCCGGCACGGGGAGTTCGGGCGGCTGGCGGACGTGCTGATCCCGTTCCTGGTGACCCGGCAGCTGATCTGCGGCGCGGGCAAGGTCCTGCAGACCCCGCGCGGGGCGGTCTACTGCCTCTCCCAGCGGGCCGAGCACATCTGGGAGGGCGTCTCCTCGGCGACCACCCGCTCGCGGCCGATCATCAACACCCGGGACGAGCCGCACGCCGACGCCGAGCGGTACCGCCGGCTGCACGTGATCGTCGGCGATTCGAACATGAACGAGGTGACCACGCTGCTCAAGGTGGGCAGCGCGGACATCGTGCTGCGCATGATCGAGGCCGGGGTGGTGATGCGGGACCTGTCGCTGGAGAACCCGATCCGGGCGATCCGCGAGGTCTCCCACGACGTGACCGGCCGCCGGAAGGTGCGGCTCGCCTCGAACAAGGAGATCAGCGCGCTGGAGATCCAGCAGGAGTACCTGGCGAAGGCGACGGAGTTCGTCGAGCGCCGGGGCGGCGACCAGACCGCCAAGCGGGTGGTCGAGCTCTGGGGCCGGGTGCTGCGCGCGGTGGAGACGGGCGACCTGGAGCCGGTCTCGCGGGAGATCGACTGGGTGACCAAGCTGCGGCTGATCGAGCGGTACCAGCAGAAGAACGACCTGCCGCTGTCGCACCCCCGGATCGCCCAGATGGATCTCGCGTACCACGACCTGCGCCGGGGCCGTGGCCTCTACGGGCTGCTGGAGCGGCGCGGCCAGGTCGACCGGGTCGCCACCGACGTGGAGATCTTCGAGGCGAAGGAGACCCCGCCGCAGACCACCCGGGCGCGGCTGCGGGGCGAGTTCATCCGGCACGCGCAGGAGAAGCGGCGCGACTTCACCGTCGACTGGGTGCACCTCAAGCTCAACGACCAGGCCCAGCGCACCGTCCTCTGCAAGGACCCGTTCCGGGCGTACGACGAGCGGGTGGAACGCCTCATCGCCAGCATGTGACCGCGGATCTCGTCGGCGGGGGGGGGGGGGGGGCGGGCGGGCCGCGGCCCCCGGCGGGGGGGGCGGCGGGGGGGGGCGGGCGCCGCC